>JAKQBU010000454.1 GCA_029573975.1 Planctomycetota bacterium | reverse complement strand
GCCAGAGATGACTATGCCTTTAAGGACGGCGAGTTTGATCTGGTGATTTCGATTACCACGCTGCATAATCTGATGATTCCGGAGTTAAAATCGGCTTTGCGTGAAATCGAGCGGGTGGGGAAGGAGAAGTATCTGGTGGTGGAAAGTTTTCGCAATGAGCAGGAGCTTTTCAACCTACAATGCTGGGCCTTGACCTGCGCCTCGTTTTTCACGCCGGAGGAATGGGTGTGGCTCTTTAGCGAGTTTGGCTATACCGGCGATTATGAGTTTATCTACTTTGAATAAAAGCCTATACAAGCCGTAGAGGACACCAAAAAAGAGAATACAAATTATTTAAACAAAAGATAACGAAGAAAACAAAATGATAGGATGGACTAAAAGCAAGTATTTTATATTTTTCTTTGTGAACTTCGTATTCTTTGTGGTAAAAAAATATAACCACGAAATTCACGAAGGACACGGAGCAGCCATATTGGAATCAAGATGAGTTTACTATATACGAAAACGAAAATATTTCATTTTACCGACAAGCTGGATTCGCTGCCCCGTCAGTCAGCTCAAATAAAGCCGCCCTTGCATATCCGTATCAAGCCGACCAATGTTTGCAATCATAACTGTTGTTATTGTGCCTACCGGTCGGAAAATTTGCAGTTAGGCAAGGATATGGTCACCAGGGATTCCATCCCGCGCGACAAAATGTTCGAGATTATCAACGATCTGATCGAGATGGGTGTGCAGGCGGTCACGTTCAGCGGCGGGGGGGAGCCGTTCTGTTATCCTCACCTGGCGGAGGCAGCCGAAAAGCTGGCGGCCTCACCGATTCAGTTTGCGGCGCTGACCAACGGGTCGAATCTGAGAGGACGGGTGGCGGAAGTTTTTGCCCGGCATGGCACCTGGCTGCGGGTGTCGATGGACGGCTGGGATGGCTCCAGCTATGCCTCCTATCGAAAGGTGAAACCCGATGAGTTTGACAAGGTCATGGCCAATATGAAAAACTTCAAGAAACTGGCCGGCCCTTGTTATTTGGGCGTGAGTTTTATCATTGATAAGAACAATGCCGCCCATGTGTTCGAGTTTATCCGGCGGCTGCGGGATACCGGCGTGGACAGCGTCAAGGTGTCGCCCTGCATCATCGACAACGACGGCGCGGCAAACAACCGCTATCATCAGATGTTTTTTGAGCAGGTCAGGCAGCAGGTGGCCCGGGCGAAAGAAGAACTGGCCGGCGAACATTTTGAAATTTACGATGCCTACCATGAACTGGACGAGAAATTTACCAAAAGCTATGACTGGTGCCCGTATCTGCAGATTTTACCGGTAATCGGGGCGGATTTGAATGTCTATTCCTGCCAGGACAAGGCGTATAACCTGGAGCAGGGGCGAATCGGTTCCATCCGGGATTGCCGTTTCCGGGATTTCTGGTTTACCAATAAGGCGAAATTTTTCGGGATCAATCCATCCCGCCACTGCAACCATCATTGTGTGGCCAATGAGAAGAATAAACTGGTGTTGGAATATTTGAATGCGGATACCCGCCATCTGGGATTCGTTTGAGGCAGAAAAGGAGACGATGAATAGCGAAGCCGCACATTACAACCGGCCTGAACCGGATAAAAAAGAAGCCGTGAAAGAGGTGCAGCGGCTTCTGGCTGCCGGTGGGGCGGAGGCCGCCTTTTCCCTGCTTACGCAGATAGCCGATCCGACCGATGATTTCGTGCTCCAGAGCCGCTATGCGGCCTGGTGGAAAAAAATGCCGGCGGAAGCGCTGGGATTGCAGCCGGTACGAATCGCGATTGCCGCCAGCAGCACCGTTTCGCACTTTATCGAAGTGCTGCGTTTCTGGCTAGCGCGGGCAGGTCTGGCGGCGGAGATCTTCGCCGCGGAGTATGACACGATTCCGCAGACGATTCTGGACCCGTCCAGTGCGCTGTATGCCTTCCGGCCGGATATCACGATGATTTTTACCAATTATCGGGATGTTCCGTACGATCTGGCGCCGGATAGCGGGCCGGCGGAGATAGAAAGGAAGCTAAAGGACTCGGTGAAACAGGCTGCCGCTTTGTGGCAGGTTTTACGGCGGCAGAGCGGCTGCCATATAATTCAGAACAACGCGGACCTGCCGGCCAACCGGGTGTTCGGCAATTACGAAGTGGAACTGCCCGCCTCCCGGCTTCATTTTTTGCGGCGCTACAATGCGGACCTGGCGGGGGCGGCCGGGCCGGGCGTTACGATTTTCGATCTGGATTATCTATCCTCCATATTCGGCAAGGAGCGCTGGCATGACAGCCGGTATTGGCATCATTCCAAACATGCCTTTGCCCTCGATGCGACGGGGCTGGTCGCCCACCGGGCGGCGCAGCTTATCGCGGCGATCCGCGGGCTGGCCGGGAAGTGCCTGGTGCTCGATCTGGACAATACCTTATGGGGCGGGGTCATCGCGGATGACGGCCTGGAGGGAATCGAACTGGGCAGCGGTGTCAACGGCGAAGCCTATGTCGAGTTTCAGCAATACCTGCTGGAACTGAAGCGGCGGGGGATTGTGCTGGCGGTTTGCAGTAAAAATGAGGAGGCAACGGCCCGGCTGCCGTTCCAGCAGCATCCGGACATGCGGATCCGGCTGGAGGACATCGCCGTATTCAAAGCCAACTGGCAGAATAAGGCGGACAATATCCGGGAAATCGCCCGGGTCTTGAATCTGGGGCTGGATTCGCTGGTGTTTGTGGATGACAATCCGGCAGAACGCGAGTTGGTCCGGCAATATCTGCCGATGGTCCGTGTGCCGGAGCTGGGCGCCGATCCGGCGGGATATATATACGAACTGGACCGGCAGGCGTATTTTGAGACGATCTCATTCTCCCGGGAAGATACCGCCCGCAATGACTATTACCGTGCGGATGCCGGCCGCGCGGAATATCAGCGGCAGTTCAGCGATCTTTCGGGCTACCTGCAAAGCCTGGAGATGCGGGCGGCGGTGGTAGAACTGGATGCTTTTAATCTGCCGCGTGCAGCCCAGTTAATCAATAAAAGCAATCAGTTTCATCTGACCACGACGCGCTATACCGAAGGGCAGCTTCGAGAGAAGATAGCTGATCCGGATTTCTGCTGCCGGTGTTTTACGCTGGAGGACAAGTTCGGCAGCAGCGGCCTGATTGCGGCGGTGATCTTGCAGCGGCAGGGTGGAGATACGTTGTATATCGATACGTGGGTGATGAGCTGCCGGGTGCTGGGCCGGGGAATGGAAGAGTTTGTCGGCCGGGAGATTGCGGTGCTGGCGGAAACGCTGGGCGTGCGCTATGTGCTGGGCAAATATATTCCGACGAAAAAGAACCATCTGGTGGCGGATTTGTATCGGCATCTGGGATTTGACCGATGGGGGCAAGACGGTGAGGCCGCTCTTTGGCGGCTGGATTTGACAAAAGGCCGGCCATACTATAAAACCTGCATAGTGAAATTGGACAGGCCCCTGGCCGGTCAGGTAACCGAATGAATAAAAATCGAGAAGAATTGAAACGGCGTTTGACCGCGGTTTTCCGGGAAATTTTCAGCCGTGAATCCCTGGAAATTACCGAAGCGACGGCTGCCCATGATATTGAGGAGTGGGATTCCCTGATGCATATTACGCTGGTGGTGGCGATGGAAAAGGAATTCGGCCTTCAGCTCCAGGCGGCGGAGGTGGGGCGGTTGAAGAATGTGGGCGAAATGCTGGATATTCTGGAAGAACGGGCAACCCAATGACGGAAGTTGTGCGAAGATGTACTGAGATGGATTTGCCGCGATTGATGGAATTATTCCGCACGGTCTATCGGTACAATCCGCGGATGCAGGAACGGGATTACCTCCAGTGGCAGTTTCAAGCCGGGGCCGCCGGCCAGAAGGAGGAATATAATATCTGGCTGGTGGCCGGCGAGGATGGAATTCACAGCTTTCTGGGTTTTGTCCCGGCGGAAATGTATTATCAGGGCCGGATTCTCCCCTGCTGCTGGCCGCAGAACTGGGCCTGCCTCAGCGGTGATTACGCGGGGCTGACGGTGCTGTCCCGGCTCATGGAGGATTATGATTCCCTTTTGTATGCCGGCCTGGCACCCGATACGGTGGCGATTTTCAACCGCATGCAGATTCCGGTTCTGCTGGAGATGCCGCGCTGGATCGGGATTTTGCAGGCCGAACAGGCGGCACGTATTTTTTCCGTGGAGTCAGCCGAGGACCGCCGGCGGCTGTTTGAGTCGCAATCGCATCTGCGGTCTCTGCCGGCCGGTACAGAGATTCAGCGGGTGTCACGCTTCGATCCGGAGGCGGATTTCACCTTTGCCCGCTGGCCGGAGATTATCGGCTATTCCCGCCGCACGGGCCGCTATCTGAACTGGCGTTATTTCGACATTCCGCGTCATACCTATCAGGCGCTGCGCAATGATGCCGGGCAGTTTGCCGTCTATCGGATCGAGAAAATCAAAAATCAGGAAGAAGCGGTAGTCCGCATCCTTGAATGGAGTTTTTCCGGGGCGGCGGCGGCCTCCGCCCTGCAAACGATGGTCGAGGATGGCTTGCAGCATAACGCCATTCTTCTGGATTTTTTCTGTACCGCCGAAGGGGTGGGCGGGGAACTGGAAAAACTCGGCTTTCTGCGGGAGAATCACCTGCAAAGCCCGATCCCGTATTTGTTCCGGCCGATCAAACAGAATGCCCCGGGCCTGGCCGCGGCGATTGATTTGCCGCCGCACCGCACCCGGCGCGACCTGGATTTCCGGCAATGGTATATCACCAAAGGCGATTCCGATATCGACCGCGTCAAACTATAATATGAGCACAGCCATGACAGCCATACGCAGAGTTCCTTTTCTGGATTTACGGGTTACCGATCCCCGGGAGCGGGAGGTGTTATTACAGGCCATCGATGCGGTCTTTCAGCATGGCCGGCTGGTCATGGGGCCGGAGCTGGAACAGCTCGAGCAAAAAGTGGCGGAAAGCTGCGGCCGCCCATACGCCGTGGGCGTCAACTCCGGCACGGACGCCCTGTATCTGGGTTTGCGGGCACTGGGGTACGGGCCGGGCGATGAAGTCATCACCACCTCACTGTCCTGGATTGCCACCGCCAATGCCATCGCCCTGACGGGTGCGACGCCGGTATTCGCGGATATTCGCGACGATTTGAATATCGATCCGGCCAGCATTGCCCGGCTGATAACTCCCCGGACCCGGGCGATTCTGCCGGTCCACTATACCGGCAAGATTTGCGACATGCCCGAAATTCTGCGCCTGGCCCGCCGGCACCATCTGGCGGTCATCGAGGATGCCTCGCAGGCCTTTGGGGCGCGGCTGGGCGGCCAGCCGGCCGGCTCCTTCGGCCAAATCGCCTGCTTCAGCATGAACCCGATGAAGGTGTTTGCCGCCTGCGGGGAGGCGGGCATGGTGGTTACGGATGAACCGGAATTGCAGCAGCGCTTGCAGCGGCTGCGCTACAACGGCACGGTCAATAAGGAAGTCTGCCTGGAACCCAGCCTGAACGGCCGGCTGGACACCCTGCAGGCGGCCATTCTGCTGAAACGGCTGGAGAGGGTGCCCCAGGTGATTGCCGGACGCCGGCAGATTGCCGCCTGGTACGATGAATGGCTGGCTACCGTGGTTCGGACTCCCAGCCGGTCGCCGGGGCAGGAGGATGTCTATTATACCTACACCATCCAGGCGGAGCGCCGCGATGAACTCAAGGAATACCTGGCCACCCGCGGCATCGAAACCAAAGTGCAGCATCCGATTCTCATGCCCCATCAGCCGGCGTATGAAACAGGGGTTCGCGGGGAATTTACTCGTGCCGACCACCTGGTCAAGCGGATCCTCTGCATTCCGGCCCATGAAAAACTCCGGCGGGAGGATGCCGAGTATGTTGCCGGCTGTATCCGCGGCTTTTATCAGGACAAAACCTAATGGCGGTATTTTACTTTCCCGATCCGGGCATTATTGAAATCAATCAGCGGCATCTGGACCAGTTGAAACAGGCGGCCCGGCAGGCCCCGCTGCGGCGGGCCAGGTTCTGTCTGCACCGGGATGAAACCGATTCCGTCCATGAAATGATCATCGCCTTTTGCCGCGACAGCTATGTACCCCCGCACCGGCACCGGAACAAGAGCGAATCCTTCCATGTGATCGAGGGCCGGCTGCTGGTGGTGTTCTTTGACGAGCAGGGGACCGTGACCGGCAAAATGGAAATGGCGCCCCTGGCGGAAGGCAAAACTTTTTTTTATCGTTTAAACACGGAGCAGTGGCATACAGTGGTGCCGCTTACCGAGTTTGTGATTATTCACGAAACGACGCCCGGCCCTTTCAAGAAGGAGGAGTCGGACTTCCCCGCCTGGGCGCCGGCTGCAGCAGATGAAGCGGCGATCCGGAAATTTATTCGGCAAATAACAGGATGAAATGGTATAGTGGGGGGATAAGAGCATAGAATTATGATATGGTAAATACGAGTGGTAAAGGAATGGTTATGCCAAGGAATCGCAGAGCCGGCAAACTGGGAAGCTTCGGGGCGGTGATTTTACTGGGGTTTCTGGCGATTGCGGGTTTTGGGGTGGCGGGCTTTATGCTGGCGGGCAAGGGTTTTTTCGACCTGCTCAACGAGAACCGGCATCTCAAAGAGGCAATTCACAATCTGACCGACGAAAGCCAGATTGGCTATGCCAAGGTAATCAAACAGGAAACCCGTGAGGGCAAGGTATTTACGAAGATCCTCTTTGTGGAGACCGACCGGGCGGATTCGCTGAAACGGGTGCTGGAAAAAGAATTCGAAATCGAGGGGGATATCGCGCATTTTGATGCCCTGATCGTCAAATTCCGCCCGCCGCTGGTACAGGACGGCAAAGAGCGGGCCATGTATCTGTGGCGGCGGATTTACGGGGAAACGATGCGGCCCGAGGAGGGGTTCCCCATTGAGACGCCCGGTACCGAGCCGCAGCGGTATGCCGATATCTGCAAGGCCCTGTCGATCCGGGACCGCAATCTGTTCTGGGAACAGATCTGGCGGCTGTCGAATGAGCCGAAACTGCTGGAAAAGGCCGGCATCCAGGCGATTTACGGCAATGTGGTCTATCGCCAGCTCCAGCCGGGCCTGATCTATGTCTTCAAAATCAACAACACCGGCACTTTATACCCCGAAGTAGTGCCGGATTTATAAAAAAGAAGGAGCAGATCCCGCAAGACCTGCTCCTGCAACAAATTCATATCCCAGGGGATACAAATCTATTTCGTGTTGGCCATTACGCCCGGCGGCGGCGAATCAGTGCCAGAGAGCCAAGGCCCAGCAGAGCCATGGTCATGGGTTCGGGAACAATCTGAACATCCAATGCCATAGCACGATTGTTACCATTCACAGTCAACATGGTAAAGTCGAGGGTGTCACCCTTGGCTAGGGTAAGGGTACCGTTGTAGGTTTGCGAAGGGGCATCACCAAAACCATCGGTAAAATTACTGGCAAGTGTGCCGATAAATCCATTCAGGCCACCGGACCATTCCTCTACTTCATTCTTCAGAACGGAGACCGTAGCAACAGTGGGCATCGTAGATTGACCGGTAAAGACGGCGGTGATTTGATAA
>JAKQBU010000055.1 GCA_029573975.1 Planctomycetota bacterium | reverse complement strand
GCGACGTGGAAGAGCCGAACTGCCATATCTTTTTGAAGCCGGAGATAACCATTTCCGAGCCGGTCTGCGTACCGGTACCGGAGGTCGATAGCAGCAAGTGCGATTTATGCGGCAAGTGCTCGTCGATTTGTCAATTCAGCGCGATTGTGGTTCTGAAAAAATCGGTACTGACGTTCCCGGAACTTTGTCACGGGTGCGGGGGATGTCTGCTTGTCTGTGCGCAAGGGGCCATTCGTGAAATCGGCCGGGAGGTGGGCGTGCGGGAGAAAGGCCGGGCGGGCGACATCGAGTTTCATCAGGGCCGGCTGCGGATCGGGGAGGCGATGGCGCCGCCGCTGATTCAGGCCGTGAAAGAAGGTATTCACAATGACCGTTTAAATCTGATGGATTGCCCGCCGGGGACCTCCTGTCCGGTGATTGCAGCGGTACAGGGCAGCGATTTTGTGATTCTGGTGACGGAGCCGACGCCGTTCGGCCTGCATGATTTGACGCTGGCAGTCGAGACGATGCGGTCCCTGGCCCTGCCCTTCGGGGTGGTAGTGAACCGTGTGCAAGGCGACTATTCTCTGGTGTGCGACTACTGCCGGCAGCAGCAAATTGAAATTCTGGCGGAGATACCGGATGACCGGCGGGCGGCAGAGGCATACTCACGCGGGGAAGTGCTCGCGGAGGCCTTGCCGGATTTCCAAAGGCATTTTCATGTATTGTGGAAAGGCATCCGCAGAAGGATATCGGCATGAAGGAACTGGTAGTCATCAGCGGCAAGGGGGGGACGGGCAAGACCAGCCTCACGGCGAGCCTGGCGGTGCTGGCTGGGCGGGCGGTGGTGGCGGACTGCGATGTGGATGCCGCGGATCTGCACCTGGTGCTGACCCCACAGGTGGTGCGGCAGGAGACCTTCCAGGCGGGCAAAAAGGCGAGCATCCGGCAGGAGGACTGTATCGGCTGCGGGGCGTGTCTGGCCTATTGCCGGTTCCACGCGGTGAAAAAAGGCGAAAGCGAACCGGCCGGCCGCTACTTTTTCACGATGGATCCGATCTCCTGCGAGGGCTGCGGGGTGTGCGTGACCTTCTGCCCGGTGCACGCCATTGATTTTTCCGAGCAGGACGGCGGGCAGTGGTTCCTGTCGCAGAGCCGGTGCGGGCCGATGGTCCATGCCCGGCTGGGGATCGGGCAGGGAAATTCGGGCAAGCTGGTCAGCCTGGTCCGCCAGCAGGCCCGGGAATGGGCGGAAAAGGAAAACCGCGACTACGTGATTATCGACGGCCCGCCGGGGATCGGCTGTCCGGTCATCGCCTCAACCACGGGGGTGGACCTGGTCCTGGCGGTTACCGAGCCGACGTTATCGGCACTGCATGATCTGGAGCGGCTGGTTCAACTGGTGAATCACTTTTCCATCCCGATGATGGTGTGTTTGAACAAATATGATATCAATCCAGTGATGACGGAAAAAATAGAGCAGTTTTGTGAAGAAAAGAATATTGGAATCGCGGGAAAAATCCCCTATGATCCCTCGGTATCCAAAGCCCAGATCGCCCGGCAGACTGTGGTAGAATACGATCCGAAAGCAGCGGTTGCTTCGGCGATAGCGGCGATGTGGCAGAAACTTGAAGCGGCGTTACGCCGGGAGAACTAAATGACAGACGAAACATGCAAAAGCGGTTGTTCCCAGGATTCCTGTTCCGCCGGTTCCTGCGGTCATGGAGAGGTGGAAGAGAATCTGGATGAATTTCTGGAAAATCAGATGCTGGCCGAACGGCTGGACCAGATTGACCACAAGATTATCGTAATGTCGGGCAAAGGCGGGGTAGGCAAGAGCACCGTGGCGGTGAATCTGGCGGTGACGCTGAGCCTGTCCGGGTATTCGGTGGGCCTGCTGGATGTAGATATTCACGGGCCGAGCATTCCCCGGCTGCTGAAGCTGGACGGGAAAAAGGTGGAGATTCGCGCGGGGCAGATTCTGCCGCTGGCGGCCAGTGAGAATCTCAAGGTCATGTCCATCGGCTTTC
>JAKQBU010000453.1 GCA_029573975.1 Planctomycetota bacterium | reverse complement strand
CGGTCGGGGCTTGGATAAATCGTTTTTTAGAGGTAATCGTAAAAGATGGTTCGTTTTCAGTTTTGCTATTCTCACATGGGTGTTTTGGGTGCCTGCTGGGACAGCGGAACAGCCGTCCCCTGAGCCGCTGGGAACTTTGCCCGCTGGGGCGCCCATGCATTTTACCATCGGTAATGATGTTGCCCTTCAAGTGATTCCGCTGGAACAGGCGAAGAGCCAGGTGCAGGAAATCGCCACCGGCGCCAAAACCGCCAAAGTAACGGCTTTTGAGCCTTATGTGAAATGGATGCTGCTGCAGCCGGAAGAAAATCGCTGGGATTTCGCCTATTACGATATGCAGGTGGACCTGTATCAGCAGCAGGGGATCCGCTGGGTTCCCTTTTTGATTGCGGGGCCGGCTTATGCGACGCCCGGCTGGTTTAAGGAGAGCAAGGAATCGGTTTTTGCCCGCTGCCTGGAACATAACGAGCAGACCCGTACCCAGAGTATCTGGAATCCGCATCTGCGCCAGCGGGTCGAAACGCTGATGGAACAATTCGCGGCTCATTTTGATCCGGGGCAAATCCAGAGTTTGCTGCTGGGGATTTCCGGGGATTTCGGGGAAACGATTTATACGGTGAGCGGGAACGGCTGGACCTATATCTGGGATGGGGAATACCATCAACACGCCGGTTGGTGGTGCGGGGATGAGTATGCCGGAAGGGATTTTCAACGGAAAATGCAGGAACAATATCAGCAGATTGAAAATCTCAACGCGGCCTGGGGAAGCCATTTTGCCGGGTTTGCGGAGGTGAAGCCCTTGATCCCGACGAATGCCGAACCTGCCGCAGGCGAAGCCGTTTCCCGGCGCGCTCGGCTGGACATGATCCGCTGGTACCGGCAGAGTATGACGGATTATGCCGAGTTCTGGTTGCAGACCTGTAAAAAGTATCTGCCGAAGGTGCCGGTGGTGCTGTGTACCGGGGGCGATGGGTCCGCTATGCTAGGGGCTGATTTTTCGCAGCAGGCGATCCTGGCGGCCCGGTATGGCTATGGAATGCGCATCACCAACGAGGGCAGCAATTATGCCGATAATTTTGCCGGCACCCGGTGGGTTGGTTCGGCCTGCCGCAACCTAGGCACTTATTTCGGTTATGAACCGGCCGGTGAGGTGAACGAGCGGGGAATCGCCGCCAGAATTTATAATGCCACGGCCTCCGGGGCAGACGAACTTTTTGTATATGACAACCCCCCTGCCGGTGAACGGGGAGCGATTTACACCCGCTATCATTCCATGCTGGTAAAACGGGAACCGAAGGTGCCGGTGGCGGTTTTTCTATCCAAGACCGCGCAGGAGCTGGGCCTTCTGACGGATTTATATCCCCATGCAGCGGTATTCCGGGATTATACGGATTTCGACTATCTGGATGAGTCGTTGATCGAGCAGGGATTTTTAGACCGCTATCAAGTGCTAGTCTGGACGGACGGCGCGGTGACGGAAGAAAAGACCTTACAGCAAATCGAAAAATGGACGCTGGCCGGCGGAGTTTTGTATTGCTATCTCCAGCCTGAAAATGTGGAAGGTAAAGTTTGGAAACTGCCTGCGAAAGATTTCGCGGTATCCCCCTCTTCCCTGGCAAGCTTCTTCGAGCAAATTGCTCTATCTCATGCCGGACTCATTCCAGAT
>JAKQBU010000425.1 GCA_029573975.1 Planctomycetota bacterium | reverse complement strand
AACTGTCCACGGCCGTCGTACGCGCCATCCACCAGCCGGCCAACGGTCCCCAATGCAGTTCCACCAGCTGCGGGTATTCGCCGGAGCGGGTTAATTTAATTTCCCCCTGGGACAGCTGCTGTAACGCCAACGGCCGTTCCTCCCGGCCGGCATGGATCTGGTATCCCCTACCTTGCAGCACCGTCAGGGCCGTCTCCATCCATTCCTCCGGCAGCCACGCATCCACGTCCGACATCGTCCGCAGCCACGCTTCCGGATAAATCGTTTGTCCCAGGGCCACCCCCTTGAGCCAGAGCGCCGGGATACCGGCCTCGGACAATACGCCGCTGATTTCCCGCACATTGTTCAGGCGCAGGCTCATTTCGGCCATGGCCGAATAAATATCCGGCTGCAGCAGCTGTGCCAGTTCTGGCCAGCCCCATCCGACGGCCGCGTAGGCCAGCGGGCCTAAATCCGCGCGTTTCAACCAGGCAGCCAGAGTTTGCACATCGACAGAACGAACCGCTTCCGGCAAAACGCCGCCTGCCGGATACGCTGCCAGGACCTTTAAAAACGACCGGGCCGTCGCCACATCTGGCCACGGCCCGGTTATTGATTGTTGAGTAGAAATATGGCTGAACGCCGACATACGCTGCTTCAAATCGCCCTTTTCATCTCTGGTTAACCGCAATGGTAAAGGTATTTCCCCTCTTGCTGCTAAACACACGGCTAAACAAATTTCTCAAACTTACGATCCAACCGTCATTCTGAGCGCAGTCCTCGGAGCGAAGAATCCCTTAGCAGCCTGTCGGAGAACTCAGGATAGGCACACGGATTGAATGGATTCGACGGATTTTTACGGATAGATCACCAAAAAATCGGTGCAAATCTGTAGCGGTCAAGAGTTGGCTGAAGTCATTCTGACAAGTCTTCAAGGAAGAATCCCCCCTGTGCTGAACGGGGATTCTTCACTCCGCAGACTCCGTTCAGAATGACAGCGATCTATCCTTGACCATTACAAAATCAGTGCGAATCCGTTAAATCCGTGTCATCCGTGTAACCTTTTCTACTTTTCCGGCAGCCGACCAGTAGTATCATAGGTTGTGTTGTAGCCACGATTTCTTATCGCGCCTGACGGAGCGCGGTAAGGACACCGCGGCTACATCCATGGGGCGCTATACCGCTGGCTCGACTGTATTCAAAACCCGCTGCGGCGTGCCGTCTTTCACCGGCGGAACCTGTTTTTTAGGCAGGGTGGGGTTGTCCACCTGAGGTTCATATTCCGGAATCAGATGACACAGCCCCCGTAAAATCGCTTCCCGGTCATTCCGCTGCGCCGATACCGCCAGGGCATTCAATCCTTCTTCCAGGTCAACAGGCACCAGGCGGCTGGCATTGGCCGCGATAAATATCTTTTGGTGCCGGGTGCGATGGTAATCTTCCCCCGGTATAAACAGCTCCTCATACATTTTTTCGCCCGGCCGCAGCCCTGTGTAAACAATGTCAATGTCCCGCCCCTCTTCCAGGCCGGATAGCTCTATTAAATCTCGCGCCAGGTCCACAATTTTTACCGGTTCGCCCATGTCCAGCACAAACACCTCACCGCCGCTGCCCAACACACTCGCCTGGAGAACCAGCTGCACCGCTTCCGGAATCGTCATAAAGAACCGAGTCATCTCCGGGTCGGTTACCGTCACCGGGCCGCCGGCGGCG
>JAKQBU010000417.1 GCA_029573975.1 Planctomycetota bacterium | reverse complement strand
GATAGAGGTTTCGGTTTCTTCCCGCGGCAAAGGTCTGATCCTGGGGCCTGGTGCCCAGATCCACCGTTTCGATCCGCATCGCATCGTGGCCTGGCGGGATGACTGTCAGCTCCATCTGCCCAATGATTGGTATGATTTCCTTTCGACGGATCCCAATACCCTGCCCTTGAAACCGGATACCGTTTATACGGTATGGTTTGACTGTGCCCTGCAGCCCCGGATCGGAGTGGGGGATTATGCCTATCTATCTATACGCCGCAGCGGCAATGATCGCAGCAAAGAAACAGCCTTTTTTCGATGGACCCAGCATTATACCAGCAATCCCGTCAATCATGCCTACAGTTTTCGTACCGGCCCATTTGGCGATTATCAATTGGTCTGGGGCCTTAAAAATGGCGGCCGGTGCGAACTGGCAAACATAACGATTATTCGCCGTTAACCCGCATTTCTCACGGACTTTCGATTTTCAGCGGTCTTTTTGCCCGCCTTCTTCGTTCTCGTCGCTATCTGTCCTCAACATATATTCTTATATGCCTGCGGAAGATAGCTCCTGCGGCCTCGAAGGCGGCCAAACATTCGCGCTGAAAACAGACTGTCGAGGTTGACGATTCCCAAAATAGTACATAAGTCGTACTGAATCATTGGAGTTATCAATATATTCGTCAAAACCCCGTGAGAAATGCGGGTTAAGAGTACCCGTTTGTTCACGTACAGGTAGAAAAATGCATCCTTTTACTCCCAGGATTTTTGCAAAAATTCGATAATCCGGGGTATGACGGTATCGTATTCCGTCAGGAGGCACGGTTTGAGGCTTTCGACCACGAGAGTCTCCGTGCGGGCATCTGTATTTTTCTTAATGATTTGCGCCGATTGGGTCAGTTTGTCGTTATTTTTGTGATAGACCAGCAGCAGAGACTGATTTTCACTCAGCAGGGTGGCCTTATGCACCGTGGACATCTGCGTGTCATTGGCCCGTAAATAGGTTTTGCAGCCCCAGACAAACGCCGAACTGCACGCCTCGCCCAGCGCGCCCGACTGGCGCAGCTTGCGGGAAACCGCCGCTTCAAAATTACTGTCCACGTCTCCCACGACCAGCGAGCAGATCCCGTGGTCCCGGCTGGCGGCCCCGATGGCGGCGATTCCGCCCAATCCCTGGCCGATCACCGAAATCTTGCCGGAATCCACCGTGGGCTGTTCCGCCAGATAATGGACCGCGGCCGTGACGTCTTCCTGCTCATATAGCCCGAAGCTGCGCGGTTTTCCTTCACTCAGGCCGCTCCCGCGAAAATCAAACAGCAAAACTTCAATTCCTTCCCGGTTCAGGCTGGAGGCCAGCGCCAGCAATTGATCGCGATTGGCGCCAAAATCGTGGCACAGGACCACCCCCGGCCGTTTGCGGGTCAGGGCCTTGTCGCCCTCGGCAAGAATATCATCCGCCTTCAGGGAGGGTATAAACCATCCCAGCAGGCTCGTGCCGTCCTCACTGGTAAAACGGGTGTTTTTGTATAACAATCCCAGGCTGTCCGGGTACAGGGAAATCTCCGCCGCCGTCGGGCGCGTCCCCATATAAACAATTGCCGCCACAAAAAGCAAAATCACAATCGGCAGCGCCAGAATCCGCATCGTGATTTCATAGCCCAATCGCCTTACAAAAGCACGATTCGGAAGATACCATTTCGATGAGCCGGAGTTGCCGGATTCCGCTTTAGGCTGGTTTACCGTCTGGTTCGGCCGGTGGCTCCGCGGACTGAATACCGAATAGCTCAAAATGGTAAACAACCTGGATAGAAAGCCCCGGATGGCCGGGAGCAAGGCATTCCGGAACGAGTGGGTCTTATGTTCATTTTTCGTATTCATGGTTTTGAAAGTATAAAATACAAATACAAAAAGTGCCAAAAAAGGAAAATTATTTTCTTATAGGACTTGAATCTGCCGGCAAAAAAAGAGGCGGCTTAAACGCAAGCCGCCTGATTATGAAGAAAGTTAGCTTTAGTCCGTGCCCGGTGGTATCGGTTATGCCGTTTCCACCAGATATTCCTGTTCCTCCGATTCCTCCGTTGCCATGAGAATTTCCGGCAGAGCCGTTTTCAGCCGCATCGCCACCCGTTTTAATCCCGGCAGAAACGGATCGACCCGGAGCACTTCCGACCAGTTGTAATAACTGGACATCTGAAATTCCTCTCCCGGATGGGGGTAACTAAACCGCGTCAAAACATGATCTCCCGGTTTGGGACACTGGTTCTCCGCTGCGGTGAAACTGACCCCGCTGCCGCTCAAATCCGCCATCTGGCCCCGGGCAAAGGCTCCGTTCAAGTCATGGCCGAACCAGATCGGCCAGCAAAAACTGATTCTCTTTTCTTTCCTGCGTTCCATTGTGCCGTTCCTTGTTTCACATTCCTTTTTCATGTTTTTATGCGTAAGTATTTTCATTGAACATGATTATTCTCGGCTGGTTGCAAACGGGAATTTATCAAAAAAAAAAGAAAGAGGAAAAAATATTTGGTCATGGTTTTTTTCGCGGCGGAGTCAAAAAGAGAGAGAGAGGCTGGAACTGGAGACGGGCAGGCACGTGCAAGGCACAATCCGGACGGCTCACTCCGGAATGAGAAAGCAAAACAGATAGACAGGTTCCTACGACAAATCCCGATTATTCGATCAGGGATCGGACGATTTCCAGCTCTTCCTCGATCAGGGTTTGGATTTCATCCAACTGACCCCGGGTCAATCCGATTTCCTCCAGCGCCTCCGCGGAAATCTCTTCGGTCTCAACCGTCAGCGTAATCCCGAATTGCTTCTGGCTGCTGAGAAGATCCGAAACATGCGTGACCATCGCCAGCAGGCGGTTTTCGCGGGCCAGATCCGTAGGATTATGATGATACCCCGTGACATACTGAAACGAGCGGGGGAACTTCCATTTCGCCGCCAGGGCCATGCCGATTTCCTGATGATTGGTGCCAAGCACCTGATCTTCCGCTTTGCGGAAAGGAATCCCCGCTTTGGCCATCTGCACGATTTCCAGCAGTTTTTGGGATTGGCTCTGCATAATGGCCACCAGCCCCAAATCATGAATAAGCCCCGCTAAAAACGCCTCGTCCGGCAGGGCCAGCCCGATGGCGTTGGTAATCAATTTATTGGTGGCCCCCACCGCCACGCTATGCGTCCATAAATCCTTCCCCGTAAAGTCATCGCAGATGGCCCCCTTTTTGAACATCTTGGCCAGCGAGGCCGCAATCGCAATATTCTTGACCGCGTTCAGCCCCAGCATCATGATCGCCCGGTCGATGCTGCCGATCTGGCCCGGCAAACCGTAAAACGCCGAGTTCACCACCCGCAATACCCGCGCTGACAGGGCCGGATCGTTGCTGACGATTTTGTGCAGATCATGAGCCGTACTGCGCGGATCCTGTACCACTTCGATGATTCGCAGTGTGACTTCCGGCAAGGTTGCAATTTCCACGGTCTGATTGATAATGTCTGCTGCTTCCACGATTGTCGTCCTTTATTCAGTAGGTCAATTTTTTCTGCCAAAATCGCTCATCCATTGGCATCGTACCGAGAATACGCGCGATTTTCTGGCCGCTTTTTCCATCGCCATACAGGACGGCTTTCTGCCGTTTTCTCTGCCGTCGCGCCAGGATAACACCTAGTGCCCGGCTGACATTCCGTCGTCCATAGGCCGCATGGATTACATTCGGTCCATGTTCGCGGCCTTCCTGGCGATGTCCAACATTGACTACATCGACATTTAAATAGCCCGCCTCGATTATTCCGCTGGAACTATTTCCCACCAGCACCCGCGCCCGCCGCAGCAGCCCCAGGTAAATACTCCGGGGCAGATTGTCAATCATCGGCCAGCCGAACTGCCGGCACAACCGCTGGGCGCCCTTGATAATTCCCGAAAATCCCGGATCGCAGTTGGGATATAACACAATAGCCCGCAATCCTTTACAGCGGCAGCCCCACAGCGTATCCTCCATGCGGGCTTTCTCCTGCTCACTCGAGCCGCCCGCCGGATGCTGGACTATCAGTAAAAAATCCTCCCGCACATCAAATCCGGCCCACAGATTTAATTGCAGTATATTTTTACAAATTGTGTCCGATAAATGGTCAATCGCCGGCGAACCGGTCTGATAAATACGATGCCGTTCCTCCCCCAAACGCAGAATCCGCTCATAGGCCCCTTTACTGGCGGCAAAATGAATATGGGACAATTTGGTAATCGCGTGCCGGTAGGCATCGTCCAGCACCCCCGTTGCCACATCGCCCCCATGGATGTGTCCGATAATCAAATGGCTGGTCGCTGCTGCCGCCGCCGCCGCAAAGGCCTCCACCCGGTCCCCCAGCACTAATACGATGTCCGTCCGCAACCGATGAAAAATATTCGTCAAACCGGTAATTGCCCGGCCTAGTCCCCGGCTTTGTCCGATAATGCTGTCTTTCTCATCCTGCAGCCGGACGGTCCCGTCAATCCGCCAGCCGTCTGCCTCGATCTCTTTGACCGTATATCCGAACCGCCTCAGCAGGTGCATTCCCGTCACCACCACTTGCAGTTCCAGCTTCGGATGCTTCTGAATCGCCTTCATCACCGGAACCAGTACCCCATATTCTGCCCGCGTCCCTGTCACGACCGCCACCCGCCGTTTGTTTTTTGCCTGTGTCATACCATTATTCCAGATCCCGCCATTGAATCACCTGATTCGCTTCCATATCCTTTGCCGCTCTTTTCCCGATGACCTCCTGAATCCGTTCCGATGCGATTCCCGTCCCCGGCCGCTTGCACGTCAGCATCTCCGCTGTAATAACAGTTCCCCTGGAAATGTTCCTTTTTGCCACCACGCTCAGCCGGGCTGCCGCCTGGATCGGCTGTTCCTCCTTCAAAACGGTTTTTTCACCGCTGCCGCGGGCAACCCACGCTTGCCGGGCCAGCCTGACATATTCCTTGAATTCCGCCGGCGTCAGACTCATCGCCTGGTCCGGTCCCTCCAACTTCTTATCCAGCGTAAAATGCTTTTCCAGAATTTCCGTGCCCGCCGCCGCCGCCAATCCTCCCGTAATGACCTCCAGCGTATGATCCGAAAAACCCGTAATGCAGCCGGTATGGTCTCGTAAGGTCTGTATCGCCTGTAAATTCACCTGATCCAGCCGCGTCGGGTACAAACTCACGCATTGCAGCAGAGCCGCCTCCCCGCAGCCCGCCTCCCGCAGCCGGTTCAAACTTTGATCCACTTCCTCCAGCGATGACATACCCGTCGATAGAATGACCGGCAGACGGCTCTGCCCAATCGCCGCCAGCAAATCCACCGCCCCCAGATTGCCCGAGCCGATCTTGAACGAATCCACTCCCATCGCCGCGAATACCTTCACCCAGTGCGGTGAAAAAGGCGTCACCAGAAAATCGATCCCCACCTCCTCACAGTAGCTTTTCAATGTCTGAAAATCTCCCTCGCCCAGCTCGCAGCGCTTGAGCATATCATATTGCGTTTCCCCCTGCTTACCGCAGTGCTGTTGGTACTCCGCCTTGGCCGCCTCCTTCGTTACCAGTTCTTCCGCCCGGAACGCCTGAAACTTCACGCAATCCGCGCCCGCCTCTTGAGCCGCCCGCACCATCTCCCTGGCCATTGCCAGATTGCCGTTATGATTGACCCCTGCCTCCGCGATGATATACGGCCGCCGCTTTTCATCCTGCCAGCCGGCTCGCCGGGACGTACCGGAAAATGCCTTTCTATATTTATTTTGAAGCAAGGTTTCCGCCCGCCGCAAGTCATCCATCGTATCGATATCTACGGTTTCTCCCTCCTCCTGGATGATGCCGCGCCGGTCATCCCCCCAAAATGCATGCGGATTATCGCTGCCTTCTGAGTTCATCAGCGACTGGTAAGTTACCACCCCTACCGCCGCGTCAATCGAATACACCGGCGGTAGTTCCTGTCGGCGATACACATCATTGGGCGTGAATTTTTCCGCCCGGTCTCCGTTCAGCTTATACAGCCAGAACGGATGATGCTTCAGCTTGCCCAGCCGCGCAAACGTCTGCACCGAATCCGCCCCCGTCTGCACCAAATGCCCAATCGCCTGATCGATAATCCCCTCCGTCCGCACCGGGATATTCGCATACAGCAGCACCACAATATCCGGCCGGTATCCTTCCCGCAGCTCCAGTTCCCGGCAGCACTGCCGCATCACATCATCCACCCGCGCCGTATCCGTAGCCAGTTCCGCCGGTCGCGCCAGCCGCTCAATCCCGTAACTTCGGCAGATTGCCTCCGCCTGCGGTTCGTCGCTGCTGACGATGACCCGCGTCAGCCGCCCGGCCGCCCGCGCCGCCTCGATCGTATAGCAGATCACCGGCTTGCCCAGCAGATTCCGAAAATTCTTGCCCGGCAATCCCTTGCTCCCGCCGCGGGCCGGTATGATTCCCAAAATGTTCAAATCGTTTCTCCCTGTTGTTTACCGAAACCAGTCCTTGCATCGCGCACAAAGCGGATTCACTCCATAATTCCCATCCCGATGAGCCTGCCGCAACTGCTCCATCACCGGCGATTTCCAGATTTCTTTTACACTGTGGGTAAATACATTGCCCACCGCATGTTTCCCCATAAAATCCTGCGAACACAGGCTCACCCGCCCGTCTGCCAGAATCATCATGCCATTCGATAACCGTTTACACGGAAACCGCCGCGGCGGCGCCATATTCATGATCGACCGGTCCTCGATCTGCCCCGCGAAATCATTGTAGCCCGTAATGACCGCACAGCCGCACCGCCGGATCCACCGGTCGTAAAATTCCTCCATTTCCCCTAAATTCTGCCGCGTCTTCACCAGATGTGCCACAATGATAGGCCCCGTGTCACCCTGCGTTTTTCGCTGCTCAGCGAATTCTTCCATCTGCTTTGCCACCGCCTCAAAGCCGTCTTCCCCTTTCACCTGCCTATATAATTCCGGGCTGTTGGCATCCAGATATACGCTGATCGTATCCACCGGCGACTTTAGCAACGCCCCGGCCAGTTCTCCCTTCAGCAGGCGTCCGTCCGTTTCGATATTGATTCCAAAAATCCCCGCCTGTTTAGCCGCTTCCACCATCTTCATCAATTGCGGATGCGCTAGCGGTTCACCATACCCGCCCAGCGTCAGGCAGATATCATCGTATTCCCGGCAGTCATTTACGATCCTGGCAAACTGCTCCAGCGACATGGCCCCGCGTCCCAGATCCGCCCGCCCATGCGGATACCCCCTCAGCCGCACGCTCCGCTCCGTGTTGATTTCCACCTCCAGCTCCCACGGCAAAAGATCCGTCTCCCGCAAAACCTCCGCCATTTTTTGCACGGTTTGCACGGCGTTCCATTGGCTGCCGTCAACACCCGATACAATTTTCTTCAGCATATCAAAACTACGCTGTGTATCCGCCAGATACCGAAACGGAGAAAAGCAAATTTCCTGCTCCACCTTATAATTGCTGTCCTGATTTATCTGGTCCCCCTGCGTATGATCCGGATCGTAATGCATCAGGTCGCCGATCCGCTGGCCCGCCAGCCGCAGCTCGTGATACAAATCCAGCCGGTACGCCCAACCGCACAATCCCGGCGCCGCCTGCGTAAAAGTGAACCGCATCAGGCTGTCATGCTGATGATGGTGCTCGATCAGTCCGTCGATCAGCTCCGGGTCCGCCAGCACCGCCTCTGCCGGCACCACCACCGCCGTGTAGATATCGCGTTCTCGTGCAAATGCCACCATCTCCTCGGTAATAGCCGGTTCGTCAAACACCGTTGCCTCATGCAGCCCGCCGCGCCAGCTCGTCAGTGCCCATTTCCGCCGCTGGACCGCCGGGCTGACCGGTAGGGGGGCTGGCAACTCCTGAACCAGCACCTGGGGATCCTCAAGAATCCTTTGCAGCGATTCTTTCTGGCCCGCCGGGCAGAAGATAATCCGTTCCGCCAGACCTTTCACCCGTCCCAGCCGCTCCATCGTTCGTTTTAATACCGCGGTCCCCGCCAGATCATCCATCAGCCGCGAACGCGTCCCCAGCCCGCTCCGGCTCAAATCCGCCGTTACCAGCGCCGCGGTCTTTTTCCCTGTACTGCTATTGGTCATCTCTCAACCGATCTTTCCCCTGTTCCAGCAATCGCAGCAGCCGCTCGCAGCCTTTCTTCAACTCACTGACATATCCTATATCCCGCTGCAACTGCCGCCGCTGCCGTTCCTTTCCCTGCACATTATTCACATCGATGGTCCGGTCCAGGCGGAACCGTTGCAGTTCCGCCGTCTGCGAAACAAATCCCACCATCCGGTAGATTTCCATCCGCTGCTTTACCCTGGTCCGCAGCTCGTCCAGCCGCACCATGGTTTTATTCAGGGCCGGCTGGTCGTCCACCTGTCCCAGCATCGTCCGTACCAGCAAAATTGTCTCCTCCGTAATCGCCTCGAATTCCTTCACCTCGTTGATCCGCTTCTGTACCAGTTCGCCGGCCCGCTGCCGTTTTTTCGCATCCGGGACGGTCGGCTGTTTTAGATACTCGAAACGGACCGGCTCTATCGCCTTCCGGCAATATCTTCCCGCCGCCTCCCGCAGCGTCATCGCCTGGCATCCCTGCTTCCGCGCCCCGCCCTCGCTGGCATCGATGATCCGGGCCGAACTCCGGGCAAAATCCTTTTCAAACTGCTGCAAATACGTGAACATCTGCTCATCCGTATAGATGGCCTGCCCGTGAATATCCGGTACCTTCCGCGAGATATGCCGGTGCCGGGCGATCCGCTCCCATTCCTTCATCTCAATCGTCATAAACCGGTTCATTTCCGGCCGCCAGTAGTCATGCAGCGCCGTTCCCGGCGAATAATACACATGATCCGTAAAACCCAGGTCCTGCCCGATAAATAGGATCGGATCGGCTCCGATATATTCCGCCAGGTAAAACGCCAAATGCGCCACCGTGCAGCCGGACGGCAGGCAATCGTGCCCATCCTCCACCTCCCGCAGCGCCATCCCCAGAAACTCATTGCCCAGCAGCGACAACGGGCCGCGCGGATAATAATAATCAATCACCTGCCAGTTGGATTTCGGTTCCGCCACCAGGTGAATATCCTGCAAATCCTTCTCCGTCAGCCCGTCATAAAAACGCAAACTCACTTCATGATAATCCAGGCAGGTGACGAAATCCGGCCGGATCCCCCGTGCCAGCAGCGGCTTCAGCGTCGTCTGCACCGCGATCACCACCACCCGGTCCCGAATCTCCTTCAAATACTCGATATTCCGCCCCAGCGACGGACCCGCCGAAACCACCACCGCCGGACAGCCGCTAAACCGGTTCTTGTGGATTCCAATTGATGGAGTCGTCACATACGCCCCCACATTCTTCAGCAGATTCTCGCAGGTCTTCAGGCTGTTGCCCATGATCGTCAGCAATTGCGTCCGCAGAAACGCCGCATATTCACTC
>JAKQBU010000412.1 GCA_029573975.1 Planctomycetota bacterium | reverse complement strand
ACCAGAGTCTGCCAGGTCACTCCATACCTGGCGGCGATTCCCACCAAAGTATCCCCGGCCTGGACCACGATCTGGCTGATAGGTGTGGGCGAAGGTGTCGGGGTGGGCGTGGGGGTCGGCGTAGGGGTATTGGTTGGTGTGGGGGTTGGCTCCGGCTCCCCGGCCAGGACCGCCCGATTACCCAGGACCGCCCAGGACGTCAGGAACGCGCTGATGGAGAAATATTTCATGCTGCCCGTGCCGGGATCGACCACCTGAACGTAGGATTCCGAATAGCCGGTCAGGATCATGGCGTGTTCGTGATAGGCGACGATGGTCGTATTGCCATTCTCGGCAGTGTATTCGATGGGTGTGCCGGGCCACATTTGGGCAATTACCCAGATGATCACCGGTCGCCCGGCGGCAATTTCGCGGCGCAGGTCGTCCCAGGTCAGGTTGCTGTAGGCCTGAGCAGGAATGCCAAGCTCCCGCAGGGTGGCTGCAACGGCCGGTGGATGGATGCCATAAGAGTTGGGCGGAATGTATCCCCAGGTGTCGTTCCAACTACCGACGAATCCCTCCTCGGGGTCATCGGAGATGGGGAAGGATGCCATAAGTTCATATTCGGTGACCGAATAGCCAAAGAAAGCGGACCAATCCGCCGCAGCCCGGGCTTCACAGGAGAGGTTGTATGTTTGCGGATATCCATAAATGCAGCAGACATAGGCTTCATCCGGGATGCCTTCTGCCAGCGCGTTCAGCGGAAAAGCCGCGGCCAGCAGGGTGACAGCCAGCAGGGGGATTAAAATTCGGCGGAGGGTCTTTCTCATGGGGATATTATAGCGGTGAATGGTATCAGATGGGTATGGTTTTGCGAGCGTTGTCGTTATAATGGAATAGACGCCCCCGATGAGAGGAGAGTTCCATGCCCCTATACGATCAATTCGCTGCAATCTATCAACGTGGTCCTTATCTGCGCTTTTCACAAGGTCTGGCAGAAACCATCCTTCCCGAATACCTTGAGGAATTGGGCTGCAAGCCGCGAAAAATGCTGGATGTTGCCTGCGGTGAGGGTTCGCTGGCTGTGGCAATGGCGGAGAAGGGCATCAAAGTAACCGGGATCGATCAGTCAGCCCAAATGATCGCCCTGGCCAAGGACCGGGCAAAATCCGCGCATGTGAAAGTGGATTTTGAGGTGGAGGACATGCGCTCGCTGCCCTATGACGGTGAGTTTGACCTGGTGACCTGCTTCTTCGACAGTCTCAACTATATGCTGACGGTAGCTGATTTGCAGCAGGCTTTTGCCGGCGCTTTCCGGGCGTTGCGGCCGGGCGGTTTTTATATTTTCGACATGAATACGACCTATGGACTTGCGGTGGATTGGATGCGGCAGGAGACCTATATCCAAAATGAGACCGAGGATTTCATTGAGATCCACCGCCAGGAATTTGATTACGAAAATTCCATCGCCAGTATGTATGTGACCGTCTTCCAAAAGAAGGGGCACTTATGGGAACGGTTCGGAGAAGTTCACCGGGAACGGGGATACCCAATCGCCGATATTGAGTTTCTGCTTACCAATCTCGGTTTTGAGATTGCTGGAAGGTATGGCAGTCTGAGCAAACGTTCCAGTGTGCAGACGACCTCTTCCCGGGTCTGGTTCACGGCGCGTAAGCCAAATTAATCCCGAAATTGCTGCTGGATGAGCTGGAAAACAGGGCGGCAGATGATCTGGAAGTCCTCGACGAAAAGTTCGCTGACCGGTATCCAGCGCGGCGTTTCGGATTCCTCATCGTAGACACCCGAATCGGTGACCAGGGCAGTGGTGAGCGGCTTGCACCAATAAAAGAGCAGCAGGGCGTGATAGGCTTCATC
>JAKQBU010000409.1 GCA_029573975.1 Planctomycetota bacterium | reverse complement strand
GCGGAGCAGGTCAGCCGTTGGGGCAAGATGCAGATGGATGCGGAGATACCCGAAGGAGCGAGTTTGCAGGTGAGTACGCGGACGGGCAATACGGCGAATCCGGACAAGGGAGGGTGGCAGGAGTGGACGGAACCGGCGGCGGTGGAGGAGGATATAGACGTGCAGTCGGCGCCGGGACGGTTTTTTCAGTACCGGCTGCTGTTTGCCAGCAGCACCGGGCAAGCCACGCCGGTGGTGCGGGAAGTGAAACTGGCGAATATGGTTCCCAATCTGCCGCCGCTGGTGCAAACGGTGGAGGTGGTGCGGGATACCCCGAAAGAACCCACGGCTCCGCTGCCGCGAACGTTTACGGTCAAGTGGCAGGCGGGAGATTCGAATAAGGATAAGCTGCTGTTTAACCTGTATCTGCGGCCGGTTGGGAACAGCCGGTGGGTACGCCTGGAGAAGGATCTGGATAAGCCGCAATATACCTGGAACAGTCTGACGGCGGCGGACGGGCGGTATGAGATTAAAGTTGAGGCGTCTGACCGGGCGGATAATTCACCGGGCGATCAACTAGACGGCAGCCGGATCAGTGAAACGGTGGTGGTGGATAATACGCCGCCAGCCGTTTCGGATCTGAGCTATAATGTTTCCGGAAAGATGGTGAAGATTCTGGGAACGATTTCTGACGAATTCAGTGTTTTGACGAAAGTGGAATACAGCGTAGATAGTGCGACCGAGTGGAAAAAGGTGCTGCCGGAGGACGGGATTTTTGACACCCGGGAGGAGACGCTCAAGTTTGAGTTTGAGATTGCACAGCCGGGTGAGCATCTGGTAACGCTGCGGCTGGAGGAGGCCTCCGGCAATGTGTTATACCGGAATTTGTCCGTGGTGATACCGGAATAACGAAGATCAAGTGATAAAAAACATGTTTAGAAGGAAAGGATACACAGTTGGAAAATCATCGCAGGAGTAAGATTAAACGGATACGGAAAAGCGGGTTTCGTGCTCGGATGAGCACCAGCAAGGGCCGCCAGACCATGAATGCCAAACGGCGGGCCGGCCGTTCGGTAAATCTCCGGGAGTATTAAACGGCAAAAGAATCCCATGAGAGAGATCAGCTATGCACGGCTAGTGGATTGCGTGGCAGATCTGTGTGTGCAGGCCTGTTACGATTTGAGCGGGGAGATGGTGCAGGCCCTGCGGCAGGTGCGGGAAACGGAGAAGCACGCCGGTGCGGCGGAACTTCTTGATCAGCTCCTGGAAAACAGCCGGATTGCAGCGCAGGAACGGATTCCGCTCTGTCAGGATACCGGTTTTACCGTGGTCTTTGTGGAGCAGGGGCATCGCTGCATGGTACCGCCGCCTCCCCAGCAGCCGAACGCGACGCTGGAAGATGCGATCCAGGAGGGGGTGCGCCTCGGGTACGAGCGGGGTTTGCTGCGGAAGAGCATTGTCGCCGATCCGCTGAATCAGCGGGTGAACACGAAAACCAATACCCCCGCGGTGATCCACTACCGGGTCGTACCGGGGGAACAACTCAAAATCACGGTGATGGCCAAGGGCGGCGGCTGTGAGAACCGCAGCGCCTTTACCATGCTCAAGCCGACTGCCGGCGTGGAGGCCGTAAAGGACTTTGTGGTGGCGACGGTGAAAAATGCCGGGGCGGATGCCTGCCCGCCGTTTGTGGTGGGGGTGGGAATCGGCGGGACGTTTGAAAAATGCTGTCAGTTGTCTAAGTATGCCTTGATCCGGGATTTGAACCGGTCCCACCCGGATCCCTATTACGCCAGGCTGGAGCGGGACCTGCTCCAGCGGATTAACGCGTTGGGGATCGGCCCGGCGGGCCTGGGAGGGGATAGCACGGCACTGGCGGTCCTGATCGAGGTCTTCCCCTGCCATATCGCCTCGCTGCCGGTAGCGGTCAATATCGAATGCCATTCGCACCGGCACAAAAGTGCGATCCTGTAATCATGATGAAAATCGAATTCCATCCGGAGATTCTCGAAGCGCAACGCTATAGCTGCAACTGCTGCGGACGGGGCTGCCGGAGTTTTCTGGTGCCGGTAACGCAAAAGGAGCGGGAGGCGATTGAGGCGCTGGCGCCGTGGCGGAAGCGGCTGGGGGTGCCGGATCTGTTTGTGAAGGACCGGGCGGCGGGGCCGGACCGGTATGGGCTGGTGAAGCGGCCGGATGGGGCGTGTGTGTTTCTGGATGGGGACAATCTTTGCCTGATTCATAAAGAGCACGGTCTGGCGGCCAAGCCGATTGCCTGCCAGTTGTATCCCTTCGTCTTCAATCCGTTCGGGGAGGAACTGCGGGTGGGGCTGCGGTTTGACTGCCCGGCGGTTTGCGAAAGTACCGGCAAGAGCCTGACAGCCTACCGCGAGGAATTGCGGCAACTGGCCCGCAAGCTGGTGCCGGAGGAGGGTGGGGATCAGCCGATTCCGGAATTGTATAAGGGACAAAAAGTACCGGCGGCCTGGCTGGACTGCATCAATGAAGCGATGGTTTCTATTCTGTGCAGCGATGCCCAGGACCTGGTCCTGCGGCTGCACTGGCTGAGGCGATTTCTCGAATATATTCAGAAGGTGAACTGGCAGAAGGTGGGGGAGGATGAATTTGCCGAATTGATTGCGATGTTCAAAGGCGGGATTCTGGCGGAACTGCAAACGCAAACGATTCCCCGGCAGGCGGTAACAGGCAAGCCGCGAAAGATGCTGGGGCAGATATTCTTCCTGCTCACCCAGCCGACCACGATCATTCATGCGGATAAAGGCTCACTGCTGGGGCGGCTGCGGAAGCGGCTGGAGAGCGCCGGGCAGATGAAGCAACTGGCCGCTGCTGGCGGCCCACTGCCCAGGATTCAGCCGGACTGGCCGGACTGCGATCTGCGGGAGCTGGAGCAGAGTTTCGGTCCCTGGCCGCCGGCGGTGCAGGAAATGATAGGCCGCTATCTGCTAACGCGGGTGGCCAGCCTCGGCTACTGCGGCCCGAATTTCTATCAATACCCTCTGGTGGAGGGCGCGCAGAGCCTGCTGCTGGCGGCGGTGACGCTCGGCTGGGTAATGCGGATTCAGGCGGTGCGCCAGGGCCGGGACTACCTCGAACTGCCCGACGCCCAGCAGGCGGTAATGGCCATCGACGGCAACCTCGGTTACAGCACCGCCCTCGGTATGGGCCCCGCCCGCCTGCGTCTCCGCTATTTGGCGGACCATCTGGAGCGATTTATCCAGTGGTATTGCACATAAGATTGAATAGTTTCCGGCATTTATATTTTGCCGGATACGTCAAAAAAAACTTGCGAAATTCCGTTATTCTTGTCTTAATATAGAAAAATTTGTGTCTGGTTCGATGCCAGGCGTGACAGTTGTTTTATCAGGAGGCATATATGATGATGCACAGTTCTCATGTTACATGGATTTTACCGGTGATGGTGGTGTTGTTTATGGTGATGGGCTGTGCCCAGCAGCCGGTCCAGCGATACGGCTCGGTCATCGGGATCGAGGAGCAGAATATCCCGGAATACAAAAAGCTGCACGCGGATGCCTGGCCGGGCGTCCTGAAGAGGCTTGACAAGTGCAATATTCAGAACTATTCGATTTATCTGGGCGAAGTGAAGCCGGGCAAACATTATCTGTTCAGCTATTATGAATATACCGGCAGGGATTTCCAGGCGGATATGGCCAAAATGAAAAAGGATGAGACCACCCAAAAATGGTGGAAACATACCGATCCGCTGCAAACGCCGCTGGCAACCCGGCAGGAAGGCCAGTGGTGGGCCAACTGGGAAGAGGTCTTCCATTTTGCCGGCGCACCCAGCGATAAGAAGCCGGCCCGGTACGGTTCGATCATCGGGATTGCCAAAGAAAATATCCTGGCCTATACCCAGCTTCACGCCGCGGTCTGGCCGGGGGTGCTGGCGGCAATCGAGCGATGCAACATTCGCAATTATTCGATCTATCTGGGCCAGATCGAGCCGGGGCAATATCTGTTGTTTAGTTATTTTGAATACATCGGGGATGATTTTGAAAAAGACATGAAGGATATCGCCGACGAGGTGACCAAGAAGTGGTGGACCTATACCGACCCCCTGCAAATCCCGCTGGAAGGCCGCCAGGAGGGCCAGTGGTGGAAGTCGATGGAAGAGGTTTTCCATATGGATTGAGAAAAGGGTATGAGATTTCTATTTTTTCCCATGGTGCCTGTGTTTTGCAGTTTATTAGTTTCGCTGGATTCCTTCGGAGCCGAATCACCGGATACGGCATCTTCCCCTGTTCCGCCGGATACTTTTTGGCTGATTCCTCACACCCACTGGGAAGGAGCGGTGTTCAAGACACGGCAAGAGTATCTCGATATGGGATTGCCGCATATCCTAACTGCGCTGCGATTACTGGAAAAGTATCCCGACTATCGATTTGTTCTTGACCAGGTATGTTATGTCAAACCGTTCTTGGAAAGGTACCCCGAAGAGCAAGCCGCCTTTCGTAAGATGGTAGCGGAGGGCAGACTGCAGATTGTCGGTGGAACGGATGTCATGGCCGATGAGAACATGCCCGGCGGGGAGTCGTTTGTGCGTCAGATCCTCTACGGCAAAGGGTATTATCGCCGAACGTTAGGAATAGATGTTACCGTAAGCTGGCAGTTAGACTCTTTCGGACATCATGGCCAGATGCCTCAGCTTCTTCAACTGGCGGGCTACAAGTCGTTTTGGTTCTTCCGTGGTGTCCCAAATCCGGATGTGCCCATGGAATTCGTATGGGAAGGGATTGACGGTTCTCAAATTCCGGCATTCTGGACACCGACACCGGCCGGGTATGCGATGTTCTACGGAATACCACAAACCATGCCCGAATTTAACGAGTTTGCCCAACGACAATTTGATAGTCTCACGCCCTTCGTCCGAAGTCCTGATCGCGTGGCTCTGATGGGACCCGATGTCGCCGAGCCGGAATTCTCTCTGCCCTCCATGGTGGAAAAATTCAATCTGCAAAACGAAGTGCCCTTCCAAATATGTTTTGCCGTTCCCACGGATTTTGAGACTGTGGTAGATCAGCGTAAGAATCGGCCTGTCATCCGGGGCGAACTCAATCCCATCTTCCAGGGAACCTACAGCAGCCGCATCGAACTCAAGCAGAGAATGCGAGACCTGGAAAGGCTGTTGACTACCGCGGAAAAGCTTAGTGTTCTCTCCGGATTATGGGGAGAGCCGGTCAATAACCAGATACTCTGGGAGGCATGGGAACCACTGCTTTTTAATCAGGCTCATGATCTGATGTCGGGTGTGATGACGGACCATGTTTATGAGGATACCCTGCGCGGTTACGATTTTTCAAGGCGTCTGGCAGAGGAGGCAGTCGAAAAAAGATTACAGGCGATCGTTTTCAAAATGGATACCACCGGTCCGGGCATCCCGTTGGTCATTTTTAATTCCTTAAACTGGCCGCGATCGGATGTTGCGGAAGTGGAACTTGGTTTTTCGCAAGGCGGTGTCCGGGACTTGAAGGTGACGAACCCTGCCGGGCAAGCGATTCCGGTGCAACTGCTTAACACTACTTGTTACGAGGATGGCGGATTTAAAACTGCGAGAATCCTCTTTCTGGCTCAGAATGTTCCAGCTCTAGGGTACTCCACCTACCATGTCTTGCCGCTGGATTCAACTGGCGAATTTCCCGCCGGAAAATCGCAGCAAATCCCGGGGAATGCTATCGAGAATGAATTTTACCATTTGTCATTTGATCTTCAGACCGGCGCCATGACCAGCTTGATCGTCAAAACGGATCAGTGGGAAGTACTCAGCGGACCTGCCAATATCATTTCCTGTCAGCCGGATGCCGGCGATCTGTGGGAACTCTACCGAACCCTGGATGGTTCGAGCCGAATCGCCATGAAGGACCGGCAACCGGTGCCTCAGCCGGAAAACGCAAAACTTAGCAGCCAGTTTACCCCTGAATCCAGTTTGCTGGAAGTCGGGCCGGTTTTTTCTCAGTATCATGTATCCTATCGTTTCGGTGAGAAAGGTACGCTGGTTAGTACTGTACGGCTTTACAACGGACTTCGCCGGATCGATTTTCATACCGAAATTATCAATCAGGAAAAACAGGTGCGTTACCAGGTTCTTTTCCCCACTTCTATCGAAGATGGTCAGAGCGTGCATGAAATCCCCTTCGGTGCGATTCCGCGTCCGGAAGGGATTGAGTTTCCGGCCCAGAACTGGATCGACTACCACAATGACAGGCAGGGACTGGCCCTTTTAAACCGCGGTTTGCCCGGAAACGTGGTTGCCGATGCCACCTTGATGCTCTCCCTGATGCGGTCGACGAGTATTTTGGGGTATGGTTCTATCGGCGGATATGAACAGGGGGTATCCTCCGAGTCCGGCTATGATCTGGGCAAACGATTTCACTTTCACTACGCACTGGTTCCTCACCTTGGCCCCTGGCACCAAGCGGGCCTCTGGCAGCAGGGATGGGAGTTCAACCAGCCGCTGCTGGTCTGTAAGACCACATCGCACAAGGGAACAGTACCGAGTGAATTTGGACTAGTAGAGGTGTCGCATCCCAATGTGGTTCTATCGGCAGCGATGCCCGGCGACGAAGAAGGCACAGCCATTTTCCGAGTTTACGAAGCAGCCGGCCGAAGTGTCAGCAAAGGAACCGTTACGTTTCGGACGGCTATCTCCTCAGCCTCTGAAACCAACCTGATAGAAGATCCGCTCCGAAAGCTGGAAGTAACTAACAATACGCTCCAGTTCGATCTGGGACCTTTTCAGATCAGAACTTTTAAGCTAAAACTTTCCCCATTATAAAAAATAGGTTGACGGAACCGCCAAAAGTCGATATAGACATCCAAAAACAGCCCTGGCTCTCCAATAACAAGGGATCGAAGAGCTTTTGACGCTGGCTCTAGGTTGAATAGAATTTCATGTAATACTAAAATCAGTAGTGAAACAGGGGAGTTGAGGTTTTGGAAAGGAAACGTATGCTGCTGCTGGGCTATGATGTAGGGACCTCGTCGATCAAGGCTTGTTTGATGGAGGCGGACACGGGGAAGGTGCTGGCTTCGGAAACGTCACCCAAAGTAGAAATGGAAATCATCGCCTGCCAGAGCGGCTGGGCGGAACAGCGGCCGGAGGTCTGGTGGGAGCACGTGCAGGCGGCGACGGCGGGCCTGGAGGCGAAAAGCCCGGTCCCGCTGCACGAGGTGGGAGCCATTGGCCTGTCCTATCAGATGCACGGTCTGGTTTGCGTCGATAAAGACCGGAAAGTTTTGCGGCCCTCGATTATCTGGTGCGACAGCCGGGCGGTCGAGCTCGGCCGGCAGGCGGCGGAGGAGATCGGGCCGTCGTATTGTCTGGAAAATTTCCTGAATTATCCGGGCAATTTCACCGCCTCCAAGCTGCGCTGGGTACAGCAGAACGAACCGGACCTCTACCAAAAAATCCACAAAATCATGTTGCCCGGTGACTATATTGCCATGCAGATGACCGGGGAGATCACCACCACGGCTTCGGGCCTGTCCGAAGGCATCCTGTGGGATTTCCGGCAGGGGCGGGTGGCCGAAAAGGTGCTGTCGTATTATGGGATTTCACCGGATTTGATACCACCACTAGTACCGGCCTTTTCACCGCAGGGGAGATTGAGCCGGGAGGCGGCGGATTCGCTGGGCCTCAAGAGCGGAGTGCCGGTTTGCTACCGCGGCGGCGACCAGCCGAACAACGCCCTCTCGCTGAAGGTACTGAATCCGGGGGAGGTGGCGACAACGGCGGGAACCTCCGGCGTGGTGGCCGCGGTGACGGATACCCTCAGCTACGACAGCCAGTCACGGGTCAATACCTTCGTGCATGTGAACCATAGCCCCCAGCAGATGCGGAATATCGTTCTCTTATGCGTCAATGGCACGGGCGTACTCAACAGTTGGCTGAAGCATAACTTTATGGGAAATGACAAGACGGTGGTTTCGTACGAGCATATGAATGAGCTGGCGGCCCAGGCGCCGATCGGCTCAGCCGGCCTGGTCATGCTCCCCTACGGCAACGGGGCGGAGCGGCTGCTGGGCAACCGCGATATCAGCGCCTCGGTGCACGGCTGGAATTTCAACGTCCACACCCGCAGCCATTTTCTCCGGGCCGCGCAGGAGGGGATCGTTTTCGCCCTGAACTACGGTTTCGATATCCTCCGGAAGATGGGGATTGAGGTGAAGGTGGCCCGGGCCGGAGATGCGAACCTGTTTTTAAGCCCCCTGTTCGGCAAGGCCTTTGCCGCCGTGACGGGCGCCAGCGTGGAACTCTACAATACCGACGGTGCTCAGGGAGCGGCCCGGGGGGCGGGAATCGGCGCAGGGATTTACAAAACCCCCGGCGAAGCCTTTGTCGGCCTGCAATCGACACGGGTGATCGAACCGGACGGCAAACTGGCGGCCGCGTATGAAGCGGCTTATCAGAACTGGATACAAACTTTGGAACGTCAATTATAACAGAAGGATGGTGCAGTATGAAACTGGAACCCACACGGAAGATTGTGGTACCGAAGGGATCAAAGCTGAAGGTACAGGATTATATGAAATTTGCGATAGAGTCCTATCTGCTGATGGCGCGGCACAGCCTTTACTTCGCCCAGGATGAGGACGCGGACAGCTTTGAGCTGGCCCACCTGATTCCCGCTGTTCCCGAAACCATCATCGCGATTTATGTCGGCATCAATCACGCCACCTGCTGCAAGGGACTGGTCAGCCCCTTCCTGGTGCGTCACGGCCACAACAATGTATTCGCTTTCGATCCGCAGGTGTATGCGGGCGGCAAGGATGTGCCGCCGGGTACTCAGGATGCCAAACTGCTTCTCAACGGCTTCGAGCCGCCGAACCAGACCTGGAATCCCAAATGGACCTATGTCATGGTGAAGGATCCCAAACGCAGTTTCCAGAGCCTCTGGCGGGAGAAGGGCTACATCGACATGATTGCCGCCAAGTTCGAGGATTTCACCATGATGAGCGATCCGGCATGCAGTAAAGTCTGTACCTTTATTGACGCCAAGGCCTTTAATCACCCGGTGAATAAGGGCCGGGACTATCTCAAGGCGGCCCGCCGGCGCGGGGCCAGGATGGTTAAGGAATTTACCATTCCCAAAGGCCTCCAGGGGGAAACCGATGGGTTAGTGCCGGTGGTTTTGAATCGCGGGGAAAAACTGTATGTGGCGACGACGGATTTTAGCCCCTGCGCCCATGCGTGGAGCAATATCCATCCGGACAATAAGGAACTGGCGGTGGTGAATGAAACCTCCGCGGTTCCGCTGGAGCTGATTATCGCCAAGCCCCCCGTCCAGCCGAAATACGCCGGCCGCCTAAAGCCGGCCCTCGGCAGTGCCGACATGACCACCGACTGGTTCTACCGCGGCAGCAAGGTCTTCCGCAAACCCCTGCTGATGGGCTTAACCAAAGGATAAAATCGCATACAAAGCGTCAATGTTTTGAGCTCCGCAAAGTGCGTGGTCCCGGCAGGTATTTTGTATCTGACCGGGACCCTTTTTTATGGTTATTCGATTTCAATTCCCTGCAATATGGCGTCGTTGCTGCCGGTGGCGGTGATCTGGATGGTGATCTGGCCATCGGCATTGGGGGTGATATCCTGGGCCCGGATTTCGGCAGCGCGGGCAATCTTGTTGGCAGCGGCGGCTGGGTCCCAGGCGGACCAGAGGGTGCGGTCGTTGATGGCAATGTCCATCGGCCGCTGGCCCGGCTCAGAGAGCCAAAGTTCCGCAAATTTCAAATGAACGTTATACAGACCCGGCGTGACGTTAAAGCTATACCGCAGCGTCTTGCCGGTACGGGCGGTCTGGTACAGGCCCTGATCGTAAAGGGTCGGGGAGGCATGCTCCACTAATTGATCGGAGGTGATAACACTGCCGCCCTCATAATGGGCGTCGCCGCTCCAGGTATAGCTGTTCCAGTCCACAAACGGAGTTTCCGAACCGGCGTTGATTCGAATCACGGGTTTGACTTCCGGGGTCAGTTCAATCGCTTGGACCAGCGCCTTGCGGGATTCCATCAGCGGCTCCCAGCCTTCGGTGAAGTGCAGGACGATTCGCCCATCCCCGTTGGGGACCAGGTAGCGGAACAACCGGTCATAGGCCCGGCGGGGACCGCGGGCGGCGTGGCAGATATCAAAGTTGCGGAGGACCTGTTTGCCATTGATGGACAGATTAAACGGCCGCTCGAAGAAGTTTTCATATTCATTTTCCGCAAACTTCAGCCGCAGACAATATAAACCGGCGGGGACAGGGATCGAATAGGTGAAGTCCTTGCCTTCCCGGCCGTACTGATAGAGCTTATTATCGTCCAGGGCGGGAATCCCAGCGGTAAGGACCGCATCGGACTTGACCCGCGAACCATCCTCGAAGTATCTGTCTTCCGACCAGACATTGCCATTCCGGTCGGTATAAGCTTCCTTCGCCCCGCAGAGGATGCGAACAACGGCGGCGGGGTAGGCAACGTTTTCTTCGAGGTATTCAATATGGGGCATCCAGACAAGGATGTCGTTTTCGGGTTCAGTCCCCGGGGCCAGGACGAAACGCAGTTGATCGCCCGGGGCGACGTTAAGAATGAGGTTGTGGGTGATGCCGGTACGATTGTTGACCGGTACGGCGGCCCAGTCCTGCTCGGGCCAGACCTGTTTGTCATTCTGGAGGATGCGGACCTTCAGCGGCTGGCCCTGTTCGATATGGTAGAATTCCTTGATGGCCCGGCCAAGCACGCGAACCGTGCCGGCCTTAGCAGCGGTCCATTTGCGAACACTACCGGCTTGGGTAGAAGCCTGCTGCCAGCCGCGGCCGACGCGTGCGGTTTCCGCCGCCTGCCAGTACCCTTCCGCGCCCCCGG
>JAKQBU010000398.1 GCA_029573975.1 Planctomycetota bacterium | reverse complement strand
GTCATAATTGGTTATATAATATTGACTTATGGATTTGTGGCCCCAAAATTTCCTTTGTCATGGGTGTCAAAATAGTTTATTCGGCCGGGAATCGGGAATTTTATTGGTAAGCAGCGAGAAATCTATGCTAAAATCCATGTTTTGTTTAGCTCGAATGAACTATTATTCCTTGAGATATAAAATATGGTACAAAATCAGTCAGAAAGGCAAAATCCACAAAAAGTGGAAATATATGATACGACCTTGCGGGATGGCGCCCAGGGAGAAGGAATCGCTTTCACCCTGGAAGATAAGTTAGCCATCGCGCTGAAACTTGATGAACTGGGAGTGGATTATATTGAAGGCGGTTATCCGCTTAGCAATGCCAAAGACGAAACCTTTTTCCACGAAATTGCCAGGCATACCTTAAAGAACAGTAAAATAGCTGCTTTTGGTATGACCCGCAAGAGAGGGGAAAAAGTCAGCGAAGATATCGGAATTCAGTCGCTGCAGAAGTGTCCTGCTTCGGTAGTAACCATTGTCGGCAAAGGATGGGATTTGCAGGCCAAAAAAGTACTGGGGGTAAGCCTGGATGAAAATCTGCGGATGATTGCCGAATCGGTGCAGTATTTGCGCAGTAAAGGCCGGGAAGTCCTATTTGACGCAGAGCACTTTTTCGACGGGTATAAAGAAAATCCCAAGTATGCCCTGAAGGTGCTGGAAGCGGCGGCGGAAGCTGGGGCCTGCCGGCTGATCTTATGTGATACCAATGGAGGCAGTCTGGTACCGCAGATCGAGCAGATCGTTACAGAGGTGGCCGGGCAGATTCCGGTTCCCCTGGGGATCCATACTCATAACGATACCGGGCTGGCGGTAGCTAACAGCCTGGCAGCGGTGCGAGCCGGCGCGGTGCAGGTTCACGGAACGATCAATGGTTTTGGGGAACGCTGTGGAAATGCCGACTTGTGTGTAGTCATCCCGAATCTGGTATTGAAGATGGGCTGCCGGTGTTTACAGGAAAAAAGCATAAACCGTCTGACCGAAATTTCAAGGTATATGTATGAGCTGGCGAATCTGAATCTGCCTCTGAGCCAGCCCTATGTCGGTACTTCCAGTTTTGCCCATAAAGGGGGGATGCATGTTCATGCCGTAAGCAAAGAATCGCGTTTTTACGAGCATATTAATCCGGAGGAGGTGGGAAACAGCCGGCGTGTCATCATCAGTGAGCTATCCGGCGCTTCGAATCTACTGGCCAAAAGTGAAAAACTCACCCTGCTCAATGATAGAAGCGTGGTGCGGAAAATTCTGAAAGAAGTGCAGGATCTGGAAAATCAGGGCTATCAATTCGAGACGGCCGATGCCAGTTTTGACTTGATTGTACGCCGTTATATGAACCGCTACCATCAATTTTTCGAACTGGATCACTATCGGACCGTTATACTCAAAACCAATAATACGCCTGCTATCAGTGAAGCCACCGTCAAACTGCGGGTAAACGGAAAGATCGAGCATCGAGTGGCAGAGGGGGACGGCCCGGTCAATGCCCTGGATGCCGCTATGCGAAAGGCGCTGGAACCGCATTATCCTGCCGTGAAGGAAATGCAACTGGTGGATTATAAAGTCCGGGTGGTCAACACCAAAGCTGCCACCGCCGCAAAGGTACGGGTAATCATCGAATCGGCCGACCGTACTCATCATTGGGGAACGATCGGGGTTTCCGAAAACATTATCGACGCTTCCTGGAAGGCACTGGTGGACAGCATTGAGTACAAGCTATTGCTCAGTGAAGAGCAGTAGCCCGCAGCGAACCCTTTCCCCGGTTCAGCCGGTTGAGCGCGATTCCTGGTTACGGAATCACTTTGTTCAGCGGATAGGTGAAAATGCCCGATGCACCTGCGCGTTTGAGTTTTGGCACTAATTCCCGGCAGGTTTTCTCTTCGACAATCACTTCTACCGCCACATACTCCTGATCGGCCAGCGGATTGACCGTAGGAGATTTCTCCGCGGGAAGCAGTTGTAAAATGTCTGCCAGTTTTTGACCAGGCAGGTTCATTTTCAATCCAACCTTTTCCCGCCCTTCAATAGCCCCTTGCAGCAGCAGGGCAATGGCTTCGATTTTTTCCCGTTTGCAGGGGTCTTGCCAGGCTTTTTTATTGGCGATCAGCCGGGTGGTTGTGGTTAAAAGCGTAGCGATAATCCGCAAATTATTGGCCTTCAGGCTTGAACCGGTCTCAGTGATTTCCACGATGGCATCCAGCAGGCGGGCCTTCACCTCGGTAGCGCCCCAGGAAAACTCCACTTTTACCTGGATATTTTTCTTTTGAAAATAATCTTTGGTGAAATTGACCAGTTCGGTGGCGATAATTTTCCCGTCCAGGTCTTCCAGTTTCTGAATGGTGCTTTCGTTGGGAACCGCCAGTACCCAGGAAGCCGGTTTGGAAGTGGCTTTGGAGTAAATCAGTTCGCATACTTCAATCACGTCGGACCGGTTTTCGCAGATCCAGTCATACCCCGTCAAACCCACATCAATCACACCATCTTCCACGTAGCGGCTCATTTCCTGGGCCCGAAAAAGAATGGCTTCCAGTTCCGGATCGTCGATGGTGGGGAAATAGCTGCGCGAAGACAATTGAATATGGAAACCCGCCCGGCGAAATAAATCGAACGTAGAATCCTGCAAACTGCCTTTGGGAAGACCGATTTTTACAATAGTGCTCAAGAAAGTTCTCCATTACTAAAAATTATTGGGGTTTGGCCGGTTTCTTTTTTCCGGTTTTATTCTTGGGAGCGGTTTTTTTCCGGGGCGTTTTGGGGGCAGAGGGATTTTTGTCTGCCGCGGCGGTTCCGGGCTGATAGTGATCCGCATACTGGCGCAAAAGGACATAGGTTTTCTGGATCTTACTGGCTGGTATCTGCCGCTCCAAAAAGGTCTGCACCACGGCCGGCTCCGCCGCCGGGTCGATGGCATTTTCGTTCCGCAGCATCTCCAGCAGGGATGTATTGACGGGAAAGCAGTGTGCATTCAGGCAATACAGCATAACCCGGGAAATCAGATAGGGAGTCGAACCTTCCAGGCTTTCCAGAAAGGCCTTCGCTTCCCGTTTCCCCCCGGATTGAAATAAATGCAAATGATCCTGCCGGTCAAAAATTTGTTTCAACAAGGTAATAATCTGTCCGGCGATATCTTTGGCATGTGGGAAACGGGCACCGAACACTTCCGCAATCTCATCGATACGGCAGACTCGCAATTCATTGAAATCGACAAACGCTTTTTGCAAATGATGCAGGGCGGTTTTGGCCTGGCTTTCCGTGGTATATGCGGTCAGACAGGCCAGAAGAATTTCCGAAACCGGATCCAAAGGATCCGGTTTGGCTGGGGTTCCCAGTTCCCGACGAAGCCGGTTGCAAAGTTTTTTCAGATTGGCGGCATAATCAACGCTATCTTTCATCATTGGACTCCGGGTTTTCAAGAGGGGATTCGGGCGGATTCCCACCCTCACGGGCCGTATGTTCCGCCGCGATCTGATCGAGTATGTGCGTGATGGCAAATCCCTTTTTAATGGATTCATCCAATTGGAAATCCAGCCTGGGACACGTTCGGGTGGTTAGGGTATCCGCCAGCCGGGTTTGAATAAAACCCCGGGCATGTTTCACAGCCTGGAGAGTCAGGTTTTCCTGTTTGGCATCCGTTCCCGCCAGGCTCAAGTAAACCCGAGCCAGGCGTAAATCCGGGGAAACCTGGACCCGGGTAACACTAATAAGGCCGGTAATTCGGGGGTCAGACAGATGATTCTGGATCACCTCGCTTACCGTGGTTTGTATAATCTTCGCTAGTTTTTCCAATCGACGGGCTGACATCGTATTTACAACAACTCTATCTCATAATCCACTAAACTGAGCTGGGGTATCCTTCGTACAAAATCCACAATTTTACTCAATACCGAGTCTGCAAAGCGTTTCTCATTCGTTACGAGCGCCACACCCAGAATGGATGTGCGAATACTATCCTGGTGTTCCACCTCGGCAATCGAAACAAAAAAAGTATGATGGATCCGGTCCTTCAGACTTTTGATGATCCGTCTTTTGTCCTTCAGGGAAAAAGAGTCAAAAACGCTTACCTGCAACTTTAATACTCCAATTATCATATCATCCGTTTCGCTCCTGTCCCCGCGGCAGAACCGAATCCTTACCGGGTAGCCACGGAATCCAGCGTTCGGCTGATTTCCACAAACTCGAAGGCTTCGAAAATGTCGCCTTCCTTGATATCGTCATATCCCTGTAGTTTTATACCGCATTCAAAGCCGTTGCGCACTTCCGAGACATCATCCTTATTCCGCCGGATGGATTCAATCGAATTGTTGTCTCGAATCACGATATGATCCCGGACCAGGCGAATCTTGGCGGCACGCGGGATGACTCCTTCCGTAACGAAGCAGCCGGCAATAACACCATAGCGGGAAATCCGGAAAATCTGCCGGACCTCGGCGCGGCCCAACTGTTTTTCCTGCACATGCGGGGTGAGCATGCCTTCCAGGGCTTTCTTGATATCATCGACGATCTGATAGATAATCCGGTACAAGCGAATTTCCACTTTGCGGGATTCCGCCAGGGAGCGAGCCCGTTCGTCGGCAATCACCTGGAATCCGATAATGATGGCGTTGGAGGCTTCTGCCAGCAGAACGTCGCTTTCCGATATCCCCCCCACCGCCGCATGCAGAATTCGGACCCCTACTTCGGTCGTGTTCATTTCCAGAATCGATTTGGCCAGCACATCCACGGAACCCTGCACATCCGCCTTGACAATCACATTTAATTCTTTAAGTTCACCCGCCTTGATTTCGCTGAAGAGATTTTCCAGGGTGATCTGGCGATGTTGTGCCAGCAGTTTTTCCCGTTTCTGGGCACGCTGCTCCTCGGCAATATCCTTGGCTTTGGAAATATCTTCGAGCACATAAAACGGATCGCCCGCCAGAGGAATTTCATTCAAGCCGGATACTTCCACCGGCGTGGCAGGGCCGGCTTCTTTGACGACTTTGCCCCCGGCCAGAACCATCTTGCGAATCTTTCCGTAGGAAGACCCGCTGACGATAATGTCGCCCTTTTGCAGCGTCCCGCTTTTGATCAAAAGCCGGGCCAGAACACCTTCTCCCGTGGTCATTTCCGATTCGATGATCCACCCGGTAGCCGGGCCTTTGGTCCGGGCTTTCAATTGCCGCAGTTCCGCGATATAATCCAGATATTCAATTAACTCGCTGATGCCTTCGCCGGTAGCGGCGCTGGTCCGAACCACTTCCGTATCCCCGCCCCATTGGGTAGCTATCAGGCCTTTATCCGCCAACTGCCCCAGAATTTTATTCTCGTCCGTATTGGGCAGATCGATTTTATTCAAAGCCACCACAATAGGAACCCCCGCCGCTTTCACATGGTTAATGGCTTCTTCGGTCTGGGGCATCACTCCATCATCGGCGGCTACCACCAGTACCGCGATATCGGTCATATTTGCCCCCCGT
>JAKQBU010000364.1 GCA_029573975.1 Planctomycetota bacterium | reverse complement strand
CCCTTGGCCTCCGCCTCGTATTTGGCCAGAGTGGCATCGGCCTGTCCTTTGGCCTCACGACGGAGTTTTTCCGCCCAGGCATCCGCCGCAATTTGCAATTTCTGCTTGTCAATCTCTTCCCGGACTACTTCCTGCGCCTTGAGCCGTTCCTGCTCCGCCAGGTACTGGGCCTTCTGAATCTCCACTTCCGCCTGACGCCGGGCCACTTCTCCCTTTTGCAGGGCGGCCGCTTCTCGGGCCGCCAGTTCCGCATTGAAATTGGCAATATCCGCTTTCGACAGGTTTTCCCCCTGGACGGCTGCCGATTCCTGCTGCTGCACAAACACCCGCCGGTCGGCTTCCGCCTGCTTTTCCCCCTTCACCGCCTCTGCTTCCTGCTGCTGGACGAATATGCGCTTATCGGCTTCCGCTTTCTTCTTACCCTTATCCGCCTGGGCCTGATTCTCCGCGATCTTGATTTCTTTATCCCGTAAGGCATTGGTCTCCCCGATGGCCGCCTCGGTTTCCTGCTGCTGCACATAAATCCGTCGGTCCGCATCGGCCCGTTTCTTGCCTTTATCGGCTTCGGCCTGGTTTTCCGCCACCTTGATCGTCCGCTCCCGCACCGCCATCGCCTCGCCGATGGCCCCGATCTTCTCCTGCTCCGCCACATCCACCTTCGCCTGGTTGATGGCTTCCGAGGAAGCCTTCTTACCGATGCTGTCGATGTAATCGGATTCGTCGGTAATATCGGTGATATTGACGTTAATCAGATAGAGGCCGATCTTGTTCAGTTCCGGCTCGACGTTTTTACGTATCGACTCCAGAAAACTTTCCCGGTCCTGGTTGATCTGCTCGATCGTCAGCGACGCCACCGTCAAACGAAGCTGGCCGAAGATGATTTCCTTGGCCATCTCTTCAATATCCCGCGGCGGCAGCCGCAGCAGCCGTTCCGCCGCATTATTCATGATCGCACTATCCGTGCTGATACCCACCGTGAACGTACTGGGCACGTTAATACGGATATTCTGCAGCGACAAGGCGTTCTGCAGCGGAATGCTGATCGTCATCGGCGTCAGGCTCAGATACGCATAATCCTGAATCAGCGGCAGCACAAACGTACCGCCCCCGTGGATGCACTTGGAGGACTGGTCCTTGCCTACCTTGCCATACACCACCAGGATCCGGTCCGAAGGGCACCGGCGATAGCGCGACGCCAGATAAAAAAGGGAGCCAAAAAATACAACCACCAAACCCGCAATTACAAAAATCCATAGATCCATAACTAGACCTCCCAAAAAGTATTTCTATTCCTGCTTACCAAATTTAGACTCTTCGCATAATTTTCATTTTTTCTATACCGGCGCCACCACCAGGATCGTACCGGAGGCAATCCGGAGCACCTGGACCTGCTGCCCGGTCTTAATCGGCATATCGCCTTCTGTGACCGCATCAAATATCTTCAGATGATTCTGCACCTTCACCTGTACCTTCCCCGTTCCCTTCGGCGGAATCGTCAGATAGACCGTACCATCCTTACCAATAGCATTCTCCAGCCGGATATTGCCGCTCGACTGCAAATTGCGGGCCGCATTAAAGATCCACTTCAGCAGCCAGACTGTTGCCAGCCCCGCCATGGTTGCCCCGGCTATCGATTGGGCCGGATCCCAGCCGCTTTGCCGGTACAGCGCCAGCCCCACCAGCCCGAACATCATAAAAAACGACGTCAGCCCCTGAAAAGACAGCACTTTAAAACTGATGTCGGTATCGTCAGCATGTCCTTCGCCATGGCCCGAATGCACCTCCCCGCCCGCATCCACATCCCCCTGCCCTACGTCAAAATGCCCGTCGAAGGCCCCGTCCCCCCCGTGCCCGCCCACAAACTGCAACACCAGCCGTATGATAAAAAACACACCGCCGATGATGGCACTCACCAGGAAAAACTTTTCCAGTCCGCTCCAGTCACTTAAAAACGCGATCATATCCATAACCCTCCAGCAATTGGTTATGCTGGTAATTATAATACTATTCACAACTTACGCAAGCACTCTTTTTCACGATTTTCTCTCCTCACCGAAGAGCCGTCATCCACCAACATAATAGTCGCAGCCGGCCGTTATCTGTTACAGAAAAAATCTCAAATTTGACGGAACCGCCATAATTTGATATTGACGTCCAAAAAGGCACTCTGGCTCCCCGATAACAAGGGGACGATGAGCTTTTGACGCTGGCGCCAAAAATTGCTATCGTGTCAAAATCCGCGTTTTTTCCCATTTTCTTCTATTTCTCGCTGCGGTCCTTTTGTTCCAGCAGAATCTCCAGAAAATGCCTCGCCTCCTCCGGCCCCCGCTCCCTGGCCAGATGATACAGGCCGTTCACCAGCCGGTGCACCACCTTGTTCATCGTCCGGTTGACCATGACCTCCAACTGCCGTCGGCTGGCGGCATCCGCCGCTTTCGGCTCTCCAGCCAGAAACCCCGCCAGCTCCCCGCCCCGATCTGACGGAAGTTCTCCCGCATCCGCCCCACCAGCGGCCCGATATCGCTCACCCCAAACCAGTCCATAAAACTGATGACATTATCCTCGACAATCGCGCCCGCCGCCTCCATATCCTCCTGCCGCGCCGCCAGATTCTCCTGCGCCACACTGGCCAGATCATCCACACTGTACAAATACACATCCGGCAGCTTATGAAT
>JAKQBU010000324.1 GCA_029573975.1 Planctomycetota bacterium | reverse complement strand
ACATTTTTATCCTCATCGTTTTCATTCCGAATTCCCAGGGACATACTCTTCTTCGCAAACAAGAGGGTGGAAGAGCCGCGGAATTTAATGGCGCTGCGCCCGCTGAATTCAGGCAGATCGGTGATCGCAGCCCGGCCGGTAACGGGATCGGTATCGATGACGGTCGCAAAACAAGGGGTATAGGTATCGGCATTGATCGCGGAGCCGAACGTATCCAGCACGACAATGGGCAGATTAGAATTAAAATCGCGCACGTCTGAGTTGAGCTGGGCATACCGCTGAATGTTCGTTTGGCCCCGCCCGATGCCCGGTTCATAAACCGCCGCCTTGACGGTAGTGGTGGCCGATATAGGAATGGGGGATGAATACACCGGAGATGAAACAGTCGGCTCGGAGCCATCCAGGGTGTAGCGAATGACGGCGGTGGGCGAGTCGGCACTCAGCGTTAAATCGAAGCTGTCGATAAATATGCTTTCGGAGCGGGAAAACCGGGGATATCCGATTTGCGGTATCCCCTGGCCATTCGGCTGGCCGGGCGTGGGGGCGTTAAAATACATGGGGATATCCCTGGCATAGCCGTTGTTGGAAATGCCCACCAACTCCGGTAGAATCAGCATATCCGAGCTGGTATTCACGACATTCAAGCCATGGATTGCCAGAACATTGGGGCTTCCGATATGGAGCAGATTGATGTGGTCGGAAATATCGTACTCTTCAAAGACAATCGCCTGAGAATCAGGGTGGTTGTAATTGTCGGTGGTGGTTGAGTTCCACTGGGGCGGATTGGGTGTATGGGCGCTGCGGGCCACTTCCACCCCGTTGAGGTAGGCGATAAATCCGTCGTCGTATTTCACCTTCAGCACTAGCTGATCGAAAGACGTTCCTGCTTCCACGACAAAGGCCTGTCGCATATAAATGGTGACGGTTCCCGCCGGTATAGGCGTGGCTATCAGATGCTGATAATCCGCCGGCGAACCTTCGTACCCCAGACCGGTATTTCCCAAAGGCCAGGAAGAATCGTTGAAGCTGGTTTGCGTCCAGGTCAGTCCCAGGGCACTGCTGGTGGGCTTCCAATACCGCGCCAGGGAGTTCGAAGGAATCAGAGTGGTCGTGGCGGTGGTTTCCCGGCCCAGACCGAACGAAACATCTTTCGACTGCTGCGGAAATTGGGGAGTGTATTCGTGCACAATCGAGAGGTCCGGCGACACCAGGGCAAGGTAATCACCGTCCTTGTCAAGTTGGAAGTTGGTATGATAGTAACCTTGAGGGTCCAGAATATTTTCCCCGGAGGCCAAAACAACCAGATACCCATCGGCCCCCATGGTTACACCGGCGGGGAAGGCCCATTTCGTGAGGTAATCCTGGTTATCTGTCAGGTACCAGCCGCTCAGGTCAAAGGTAGATTCGGTGTTGGTATTATGAATCTCAATCCAGTCGGGGTATTGCACGGAGCCGCCGGAAGTGAAGATAGTAGGCAGGGTGGTATCATTTTGGGCCATGAATTCGCTGATAATCGGCATCCCCACCAGCCAGTTCCGGCTAAGAAGGCTGAAATCGCCCAGCGTAACACCCGGCAGCCCGTCCAGCTCGCCACAAGCAGGATCAACACAGCTTGGCTGGAGCCAGTTTTCCGCCAAAATCCGCAGGTCTTCCAGATCCACCTGGCCATTGGAATCCAGATCCCCCACCGGAACGTACGCAGCCGCAATGCCGGCGATAAATATTATCGTCAGCAGTGCAAGTCCGGCCTGTTTCAAAGCAAAAGACATCATTCACTATTCTCCTCTCGACAATATCCGATACCGGCTATAACAAACCGGCGGCATCGGTTTTTTGCGGATAAAATTTCGGTTTACGGAAGGCCTCGGCATATTGGCAGCCAGCCTGATAACCGCGGAAACGGGAATGCAGGGAAGCAAGGTCACAGATATGCACATCATACTGTTTCAGGCACCATTCGTCCTGGCTCAGGTGGCACTGGATCATCTTTTCCTTGATGGGCCAGTACTCGGAAATATCCACATACATTTCGGGCAGAAAATTGATGCCGGCCACGGTATCCATAAAATAAATCTCCGGTATTTTCGTGCAGGGCGGCGAGGCGGTTTCAATGTTGGGTACCGTAACCATGACGTGGGTATCCCAGATGAGCTGGCCCGTGTTGGTATGGTCGGGATGATAGTCATGGTCCTTGTCCAGGGTGATAATCAGATCGGGACGAAACCGGCGAATGGTTTCAATGATGTGCAGGCGGACTTCCGGCGTATTAAACAGGAATTCATCCGGGTAGCCAAGCCAGAAAAATTCGGCCCCCAGAATACCGGCGGATTTTTCCGCCTCCTTTTGGCGCAGGGCGGCAATCTCTTTTTTCGACAGGGTCGGCGAACCCACTTCCCCGTTAGTCACACAGGCGATAGCCACCTCATGCCCCTGGGCTTTGTACTTGGCCAGGGTCCCGCTGCATAAATAATCGATATCATCCGGATGGGCTTCAAACGCCATGATTTTCATAGAAACTTACCTTTCTTATTATATTGTTTCGCGAAATAACCATTTGTCAAATGAACCATTTTTTCCAGGCATGATGTATCCCTCTGGAAAATATGACCTTAGTCCCCGCCGCTTTCTATTTGGGTTCACCTCCTATCCGCTGGGGGTGTTGGTTTGCTTGATATCATCAATGCCACTAAAATCAATTATGTCATAATAACATTATCGGAAATTTATGTCAATAGAATTATCGGTTTTTGGGATTTTTAGTTATAATTCTCCGACCTGATTAGACTTGACGGAACCGCCAAGAGTCAATATTGACAGCCAAAAACGGCTCTGGCTCCCCAATAACAAGGGGACAAAGAGTTTTTGCCGCTGACGTACTAATAGGTACAAACCACCGTGTAGTAACCGGATGATTCGGTCAGTATTATTATCTCATCGCGGGCCTCTGCTTCTTTTCCATTTACCGTCACGCTGGCCCATCGTTTTCTCTGCGGGTGACGTATCACCAGCTTGATTGCCTCCGGCGATTCCCGGTCGGGTGCGTCGATTTCTACCGTAATGGTTTGTCCCTCGGCTTTGGTCCGCACGGTCATTTTGCCGTACAGGGTGGGAGCGTCGGTAACTATAATCTCCTGGCCCGGGGCGAACCAGCGGCGGGGGCAACCGCGCAACAGCCATAATTTGCCCGGCTCCTGTTCATCGATCACCATGCGGCGGAACATATTGATATATCGGCCGTTGGCCGAGGCGTTCGGCTGGAGGGGGGCATACGCATCATTGAAAATATCCACGCGTTCGACGGACTGGAGTGTATCGCGGGAAAAGCCATATACGGTATAACTATAGAAAACCAGCAGGGCTTTTTCGAGTTCCCCGCGCTGCAGATAATTCATAAATCGAGTGGAATCATTATTGCCGAGGTACCAGGTGCTCCCTTCCATGGATAACGATAATCCCATCAAGTGGCCGGTGGTTTTGTTGATATATTTCGCCATGGAGTCAAAGCGGGGATCGGTCGCAGCCAGCAATCCAGTGGAAAACAGGGTGGACGGGCCATCGCCTAGCCAGACTCCGCCGCGATGCTCCGGTCCCTGGCGGTAATAGACCGTATTGGGGATGAAAAGAATGCCGGTATCGGGATCGACAAATTGCTCCTTCTCGATGACCGCCAGCAGTATCTGGCGGTATTCTTCCGCGTCCGCTGTCATCTGTTTGGCTTCCGGGCGATTAGCCAGGGCAAAGGCCGCCGCGATATCGGCCATGCCTCGCCAGGTAAAGCTGTCGGTGAAACTGTAATGATACCGCCAGCCGGCCCAGTCATGAACCCGCCCCTTGGGCATAAGTCCATAGTGATCCACTTTTTCGCCTTTGTCGTTCACAATCCGGGTCTGGCTGCGGGCGTTCTGGATAAACTCCCAGGCCGCTAAGATGCTGGGGGCGTTTTTATTGAGCCAGTCGTTATCCCGCGTATAGCGGTAATACTGGGCCATTAGATACAGCACCGAACCGGTATCGCACATCCAGAAAGGATTCAGGCCGATATAGGCCCCTTTGGCCGATTGGATGTCCCCATCCGGCCTCTGGGGAATAGGGCCGAATAACTTCACGCATAATGGCTCAGAAACCGGGGCCTCGTCCGCACTATAAGGCCCCACGCGCACCTGGCGGAGCGTGAAATACCGCAGGCAGGGTTCATATTCCCGATGAAAGCCGATGGAAATCATGGGAACGGCCATATCGGCGGCTTCCCAGGGCCAAACCATCGTCGTTGGAAGCGTTTGCAACGGTTCCCGCCAGGGCTGGCCGGGATTTTGAATCACATGCTGTAAGTT
>JAKQBU010000493.1 GCA_029573975.1 Planctomycetota bacterium | reverse complement strand
AATCAGGTGGACCTTTTCAACCGGGTCAACTGCTATCCGGTTATCGCCCCGGTCCTGATCATCATCGGCTGTTATATGCTCCCCACCGTCCGCCACATTCAATGGGATGATTTTTCCGAAGCGATCCCCGCGTTCCTTACTATTGTCATTATGCAGTTTGCCATGAGTATCACGGACGGCATCGCCTGGGGCTTCGTCAGCTTCGCCCTGCTCAAGCTGTTTACCGGCAAGGCCCGCCAATGCCCGGTTATGGTCTATATCTGCTCGGTTCTGTTTGTGCTATATTATGCCTTTGGAAAGGTGTAATCCCGCGTTTTTCGGATTTATCACAGGGAAAGTATAGAAACAGAAACTGGTTATCTATCTTGCACCTCTTGCATCGGTATTTATTTTAAAGCCTTAATATGTAACAATTTATATCGCAATCAATCCTTGTTTCCATCAAGGCAGGCATGGATTGGCTCCTTAATTTTCCTGGAATATTTAGAAATATCGAGAAGATGTTCAAGGGATTGGGACCAATCCGGGTATGATTGAAGGGAATGGCGGGGGGCTGGGAATTTCAACGAAAAATCACTTGCTCGGGGCGGCAGTTTTGTTATATTACATAACTTTGTGTTTTATTATGAGGTAAATATTGCTGTTTCAACAGGTAAGAGTAAAATTATTTTTCTTTTGGAGGCCTTAGATGGCAAATTACAAGGCGGAAGATATTCGAAACATCGTAGTATTGGGCCATGCCGGCGCGGGGAAAACTACTTTAGTCGAGGCGATTTTGCATAAACTGGGGGTAACCACCCGGCTGGGGAGCGTCGATGATAAAACGAGTATTCTGGACTGTGATGAAGAGGAGAAGCAGCGCGGCCACTCGATTGATTCCGGTCTGGCCCATGTGCATTACAAAGGCAAGGAAATCAACCTGATTGATACCCCCGGTTATCCCGATTTCTACGGGGCCGCCATATGTGCCCTGCCAGCAGCGGAAACAGCTGTGATTGTGGTGAGTGCCTCCGCCGGTATTCAGATGAACACCCGCAAACTTTTCCAGGCTGCCAAAGAGCGCGGGATGGCGATTGTGATTGTGGTCAATAAAATCGATGCCGGCGCCGAGGATTTGCCCGGCCTGTTCGCGGCGATTCAAGAGACCTTCGGGATGGCCTGCCGGTGTGCGAATGTGGCCTCCAAAGATGGGAAGGCCGTGATTGATTGTGTGACCAATAAAAAAGGCGACAATGGTTTTACGGATATCGCCGAGGCGAATACCAATCTGATGGAAACCGTCATCGAGGCGGATGAGAAGCTGATGGAAAGTTATCTGGGCGGGGAAGAAATTTCCGCGGATCAACTGGCCGGGGCCTTTACCACGGCCCTGACCAGCCAGACGGTCATTCCGGTCTTGTTTACCAGTGCCCGGAGCGAGGTAGGGATCGAAGAATTTCTAAATCTGACGGCAGAAACCTGCCCCAGTCCGGTTACCGGATTGAAACCCACCTTTGTCAGCGGCGAAGGCGAGGAGCAGAAAAAGGCGCAGATTGTCTGTCGGTCGGATGGCTCTTTGATCGGATTTGTTTTCCGCGTTTCATCGGATCCCAAGAGCCACATTAAGTACAGTGCCATTCGCGTTTTTCAGGGGAGTATCAAAAGCGACACCTCCCTGCTGGCCAGCGGCGGTAAAAAGGGGATGCGGGCCGGCCAGATCAGCAAGATACAGGGCGATCATCTGGACCATATTGATCAGGCCCTGGCCGGTGATATTATCAATCTGGCCAAACTCGAGGATCTAAAAATTCTGGATACGGTTTTTGTCGGCAGTGATCCGGGACGGCTGGAAATGCCGGCCTTGCCGATTCCCATGTACAGTCTGGCCATCGAACCGAAAAGCCGGGGGGACGAGACGAAAATTTCGTCGGCCTTGTCTGAGATTACGGATTCCGATCCGACGTTTTCCATTACCCGCGACCGCCAGACCAATGAATCGGTGGTTTCCGGCCTGGGCGAG
>JAKQBU010000288.1 GCA_029573975.1 Planctomycetota bacterium | reverse complement strand
ATAAGCCAAAAATCCATAGTAACTTCCAAAAACAGCTCCCGCTCTCCCATAACCGGGGGGCAACGAGCTTTTGACATTGGCGTCATTTTAAGATTTTTTCCCGTTTTTTTCGACAAAAAAATACCGGATACCGCTAAAATGCCCTTTTCGACAAAACCGCCAAAACCAATACCGGCTTGGAAGAAAAATGAAAACACAAACAGTACAATTCGTCCAGGAAATGGCCGATATCGCCATCACCTGTTTTATGCAGAACCAGCGCGTAACTTTTTGGGGGTATTGCCCGGAGGTATTGATACACCTGGCCCGCAGCGGCCTTCTGCCCCGGATGCCGTTCCAGGTCGTGGACGACCGCACCGCCTGCCAGGGCAAACCCGTCTTCGCCGCCAACGTCGAATCCCCCGACCAGATCCCCAGCTTCCGCCCCGATGCCGTGATCATTCTGGATCCCGCCCGTGCCATGCAAATCTATCAAACCGCGGTGGAGCAATATGGCATCAAACCAACAAAAGTTTTTGCCCCAAAAGAAATATGGCGGCAGGAGGACCATTGCGACGATCCCCTGTATCTGGATTGCCTGCGTTCTATTCCGTCCTCCATCCGGGGCGGCTTGTCGATCCCCAGGGTGGCCGTACATTTGTTCCAGGCCCTGGTCTATGTAGCCAAACACCCCATCGACGGCGATGTGCTGAACCTGGGCATTTACCAGGGTTGGTCCATGTATTTCATCTGTTCACTGCTGAAAAAACTGGGAAACGATTCCCGCGCCGTGCTGGGCTTCGATTCCTTTGCCGGGATGCTGGGCGACCATGAACGCGACTGTTTTTGCGAACATCAAATTGCCCTGGGAAAGACCGGCCGGAATTTCTTCAAGGACACCTCCCTCGCATTGTGCCGGGAACATCTCCGCGGCTTCGACCATGTCACCATTATCGACGGCAACATCTGCGATACGATCCAGGCCGTAAAAGGCCGGAAAGTCGCCCTGGCCCTGTTCGACATGGACGATTATTCCGCCACCCGGGCGGCCCTGCCCGAAGTCTATGCCCATCTGGCCCCCGGCGGGGTGATCCTCCATGACCACTTCACCTTCGACACCCTCTGTGAAGGCGCCTGCGTAGGGCAACGACTAGCCATGCGGGAGTTTCTGGCAGACCATCCGATGTTCCATCTGCACGGAACCAATGTCTTTCTGAAAATCTAAAAACACCGCTCCCGCGTTTTGCCCTCTATTTCTTCTTTTGGTAAACTTTGCTGGGGTCATAGACCGGCTGGGCAATAAACTCCAGCTCTTTGCCGCTTTTGCCTTTGACCTGCCGGTAGAAGCAGGACTGGTAGCCGACATGGCACTGCCCCTGGCTGACTTCCACCTTCAAAATCAGACAGTCCTGATCGCAGTCAACCAAAATCTGCTTGACCTTCTGAACCGCCCCGGACTCCTCCCCCTTGAACCAGAGTTTTTTGCGTGACCGGCTGAAATACACCCCCTGTCCCAGCTCGATGGTTTTGGCCAGCGCCTCCTGGTTCATATAGGCAACCATAAGCACCTCGCCGGTTCGGGCATCCTGGGCCACGGCGGTGATCAACCCTTCCGCGTTAAATTTCGGCGTAAAAGACGTACCTGTTTCAATTTCCTGGGGTGCAGACATTCTCAATAAACTCCCATTTTCTTTAATCTCTTGTTGGCAACTACTTTATCACAATACCGGTATTCAGGATGGCCGGCGGGCATACCCCAAACACCTGCTGCTTTATATCATAAAAGCCAGCCTTTGTCATCAATTCTTTGAATCGCCGGGCCGAACAGTGCAAAACATGGTTTTCCGCCCGGGCTACGCAGATATCGAAGATGAAAAAACCGATCGGGCTGTCGCGGAACCCGTCCACCAGCATCAGGCGGCCCCGGTCTGCCAGCACCCGGTGCATCTCCCCAACGGCCTGCTCCTGATGGGGATAGTGATGAAACGAATTGCAGCAGGTCACAATATCGAATGAATTATCCGCAAAAGGCAGATTTTCCGCATCGCCCAGGGTAAAGCTAACTTTCCCGCCCAAAGGAAAACGGCTGGCTTTTTCCCGGGCTTTGGCAATCATATTTTCCGACATATCCAGCCCCACAATGGATGCAACCTCCGGCATACCAGAGAGATACCACACAGCCAGCGAACCGGTCCCACAACCGACATCCAGCACGCGGATCTCCTTCAGGCCCCGCCGCACCCAGTGCCGCACCTCAGACTGGACCCTGCGATAACACGGCTTAAACAGAAGCATGTTGATGATATCGCGATCATAATGCTCCGCCCAGCGGTGAAAATGCCGGTGAGCGGTTTGTTTCCAAATGTGTTCGCTGCCTGAATTTACGGATTCCATGGCGAAACTATATTCGTTTGGCACCCAAAAAGCAAGCACGATAGACTGGACCTCCATTATCGGACGATTCCATCAATTTTGGTATTAAAAATATGGTTCTAAAGGTCGGAAAAAGCGGGCATAAAATGATAAACTGGAGAACCCCGGTAAGATAGCCGAAGTTACACCATAGGATGACGCGAAAACTATGCCTATTCGGGTTTTGCGCATATGAGGACGGAACCGTCAAAAGTCGATATGGACATCCAAAAACTCACTCTGGTTCCCCCATAACAAGGGATCGAAGAGCTTGTGACACTGGCGTCTATGCTCATGAATATCCAAAAAATCGAAAATATCCTTCAAAAAAGTGATCTGTTTGATCTGTATTCAATACAGGAAACCGTCAATCATCTGGTCCGGGAAGCGGAAGCCAACGACGACAGGCCGGGCCAGCGGGCCGGAGTGGAAAACCGGAAAGAAAAACGGTTCAAGTTCGATATTATGGGAACACTGGTCCGCCTGACGGACGTCAAGCCCGGAGAACGGAAAGAATACAGCGTGCACATTCTGGATTTGTCGCGGGGCGGGCTGTGCCTGGAAGTGGATCCCAGCTTTATCCCCTCGCGGCTGGTCGAAATCATCTTTAACCGGCCGGGGAAAAGCATCAAACGATGCAACGTGGAAGTGGTGCGGATTCGCAAGCGATCCAATGAAAACGGCAGTTGGCTGGAGCTGGGCTGCCGCAGTGCAAGCAGCGTGCTGGTCCGGCGGCTGCGGCTCCAGGAACAGCAGGTTTTAAAGGCCCGGCACAAATTGCAGAACAGGAAGAACATCCTGATTATTCTCATCGGAGCCAATTCGAAAGAAACCAAAGAATGGGAAGAACTCCTGAATAAAAAAGAATATCATGTACGCCAATATTCCAGCGGCCAGCAGGGCTTTGAAAGCGCCCGGAAGATGTCGGCCAGCCTGATTATTTTGTGCCAGGGGTCCCAGTTCGCCCGGGATAAAAGCCTGCTGGCGGAGATGGAGCAGAAACCCCAGCAGACGGCGACGCTGGCGATTGTAGAGAAGGAGGAGCATCGCTTCCCCCTCTATCGGGCCGGAGTGGATGAGTGCCTGACGCGGGAAAGCTGCGAGGACTTTTTTCTGCATGGCATTGAGCGGGCTATCATTACCCATACGGTTTGCCAGGCCGAACCGAAGCTGGACTCATCCCTGGCGGCGCTGGTCCTGAGCCGGGAAAGTGCGCGGATCAATCAAATTACCTATTTTCTCGAGGAAAACGGCTATGTATGCCGGGTGGTCTCCAGCCTGGAGCGGGCACTGAAAATCAAAAAGAATTTTACCGTGGTTTTTGCGGATTTCGACGGGGACCTGGACGGCCTGGCGGAAGTGCGCAGCGCCTTTCCGCAGACAAAGCTGATCGTCCTTTGCGATGAGATCAAACTGGGCTATCAGGCGGTCGCCAACGGGGCCAACAACTATCTGACCATGCCGCCCCACGAGGAAAATATCCGCATGGTGCTGGAAGGGTGCAAGGAACTGGTTTAAATGACTGTCAATTTGCCGCTACGCCCGCCCCCCCAGCCGGCCCTCGACCCATTCGGGGGCGGAAATCCATCTTCTTATCTTATACCCTCATATACCATTCCACCGTTCGATGGTCATTCCTGCGCAAGCAGGAATCCAGGATTATCTTCTCCCTATCCAAGCCCCGCACATCAGTAAGGGGGTCGAATACCCTTTTACCTGCCTGGGAATCCATCTTCCTCTTTTTTTTGCTTTTTACTTTGTCATTTTTCTATTTGATTTTTGATTTTTTATATGCGGCTGGTAGGGTATGCTGTGCATACCATCCTCTTATACCACGTCCCCATATACCACCGCCCCACCCGACTGTCATTCCCGCGCAGGCGGGAATCCATCTTTGTATATTCCGTTTTTATACTGCCTTTTCATATGCCGGATGATCGCCCGCCGGTCATTCCTGCGCAAGCAGGAATCCAGGATTAAATTACCATCGCCGCAGGCGATACCTTCATTTTGCTATTTGATTTTTGATTTTTTATATGGAATAGTCCCCATATACTACCCCCCCACCCGCTTGTTATTCCCGAAACGTAGTACAGGCGTCTCGCCTGTGACTCTCCCATCCCCACTGCCGCCATCGAACTTGATTTAGGTACAAAGGAAGCATCCAATAGGGCAACAAAATAATAT
>JAKQBU010000283.1 GCA_029573975.1 Planctomycetota bacterium | reverse complement strand
GGAAGCAAGCGGCACATCGATGGATTGTGCCTGCGCGATTATCCGCTCGCGGGATTTCAGTTTTTATTACGGCTCTAAAATGGGCGTGCAAAAAATCACCATGGATATCCTGCCCTGCCGCGTTACCGCCATCATTGGCCCCAGCGGCTGCGGCAAAAGCACCTTTTTGCGGAGCATCAACCGGATGAATGATTTAATCCCGCATACCCGCACCGAAGGGTTGCTGGAGGTCAACGGCCACCCGGTCTATGACAAGCGGACCAACCTGGTGAACCTGCGGCAACAGGTCGGAATGGTGTTTCAGAAGCCCAATCCCTTCGCCAAGAGCATCTACGACAACATCACCTACGGGCCGCGCCTGCAGGGGATTCGCAACCGGGCGGCGCTGGACCAGATCGTGGAGGAATGTTTGCGGAAGGCAGCCTTGTGGGAGGAGGTCAAGGACGAACTGGACAAGTCGGCCCTGACCCTCTCCGGCGGCCAGCAGCAGCGGCTGTGCATCGCCCGGGCGCTGGCTACCAAACCCAACATCCTGCTGATGGATGAACCCTGCTCCGCCCTGGATCCGCTGGCCACCGCCCGGATCGAAGATCTGATTACCCAACTGAAAACGAATTACACCATCATCATCGTAACCCACAATATGCAGCAGGCAGCCCGCGTCAGCGAAAACACCGCCTTTTTCTGTCTGGGCGAGCTGATCGAATATGACAGCACCTCGCGAATTTTTACCAACCCCGGGAAAAAGCAGACGGAAGATTACATCACGGGGCGTTTTGGATAAGGAACAGCTATGAATTACGAAGACCGGAAAATCTGGAAAGTGCGAACCGTCAAGGAATATGCCGATGCCCATAATCATATTCTCGTAGGGCAGGTTCTGGAATCGAACGAGTCCTATCTGCGGCTGCACTGCAAAAGCTACCATTTCGGCAAGGTAGTCAATACCCCCGGCGACGTGCGGGAAGGCTGCCTGATGGTCCGCATCGTGCCCTGGTCCCGCGTGGAAATTATTAATGAGCTGCCGAATACCTTTTCCTATGCCAATGCCAAAATCACCCGGGATCAGGACGGGACGGTCCTGCTGAAGGACGATACCTATATTTGCTCGCTGGTGTATCAATACGACCGTCGCTTTTAGAAAGGAATTTCACGATGGCTAAACATCTGGAACGCGAGATCGAACACCTGAAGAAAAAAATTCTGGTGCTGGGCGCGAAAATCGAAGGCAAAGTGCAGGATGCCACCCTGGCGATTGAGCAGCGCGACGCCCCGCTGGCGCAGGAAATCATCGACCGGGACATGGAGATTGACCAGATGGAGGTCGAGAACGAGGAGGATTGCCTGAAAATTCTGGCCCTGCATCAGCCGGTGGCCATCGACCTGCGTTTTCTCATCTCCGTTTTGAAAATCAACAGCGACCTGGAGCGGATCGGCGACCTGGCGGTCAATATCGCCGAACGGGCTTTGTTTTTGGCCGGCCAGCCGGAGGTCCCCGTGGAATTTGACTTTATTACCATGGCCCAAAAGGCCCAGGCCATGCTCACCCAAAGCCTGGACGCCCTGGTCCATCTGGATGCCCAGGCGGCCTACCGGGTCTGCACCGCGGATGACCAGGTGGATGCCCTGAATCGAGCCATGTACCTGAAAGTGCAGGAGGGTATTCGGAAATATCCCCAGCACCTCGAATCGCTAATCCATATTCTTTCCGTATCGCGGCATCTGGAGCGGATCGCCGACCACGCCACCAACATCGCCGAAGATGTGATTTATATGATCGCCGGGGATATCGTCCGCCACAAAGTGGAAAAATACAGCCAGGCGCAGCAAAATCTTTCCGACGGCCCCCCGGCCAAACCCTAATCCAGGCAGTACTGCCCGACACTAATTGGCGTCCATCCAGTCTTCCCAGAGGCCCTGCTGGCGGAGTTTTTCGCGCTGTTTTTCGGACTGGAAGATTTTTTGCCGCTGCTGGGAGGTCACTTTATTGATATGGTGCTGGACCTTCTCGAACAGCCGGGCGGCTTTCGGATCATCGATGGCCTCGCTTCGCCGGCGGCGGGTTTTGGCCCGCAGGCGGATGATTTTCTTCCGGTCGGCGTACTTCATCAGGTCGTCATGCAGGGACAGGAAAAACAGGCAATCGGCCGGATCTCCCTGCCGCCCGACGCGGCCGGTCAACTGGTTGTCCAGCCGGCGATGGAACGATCGGTCGGTGCCGACCAGGTAAAAGCCGCCCTTCTCGGCGATGCCCCGGCCCAGCAGGATATCCACGCCGCGGCCGGCCATGTTGGTTATGACGGTGATGCAGCCCTCCTGCCCCGCCTGGGCGATGATCTCCGCCTCCCGGAAATGGTTCTTGGCATTCAGCACTTCATGCTTCAGTCCCCGCTGCTGCAATAATCCGCTGACCAGTTCCGAGGTCTGGACCGAGCCGGTTCCGATCAGAACCGGCCGGCCGGTATTATGATTTTTTTCAATCTCATTAATCAAGGCGGCATATTTATGCTTCACGCAGCGGTACACGCGGTCCGGCCGGAGATGCCGCCGGGAGGGCTTGTTCGAGGGGATCGGCAAAATAGCCAGATTGTACACCGTCATAAATTCAAACGCCGCCATGGACGCCGTGCCGGTCATGCCCGCCAGCTTGGGGTATTTGCGGAAAAAGGTCTGGAAGGTGGTGGTATAATTGCCCCGCAGTTCCGCCGTCGGCACGATCCCGTTCTGCACCTCCAGTGCCTGGTGAATCCCGTCGGGAAGCTGGCGGCCGGGCATCATGCGGCCCGTCGATTCGTCAATGAGGACGATCTTGCCCTCCCGCACCACGTAGTGCTGGTCCTTTTTATAGATATACCGGGCGGCCAGGGCACAGGTGACATACCGCTCCCACCGATGGCCGGGCGGCAGCAGCCGCAGTGCGCCCCCGGCCCGGCGCCGGGCCTCCGCCTTGCCCTCATCCTTCAGTTCGATCTTCTGGTCATCCTGCATCAGGCGGTAATGATCTCCGCGCAAAAGCTGCCCGGATATCTCATGGGCCTTGCGATACAGCTCGAGCTGTGGGGAAATATTGCTCTCCACCCCCAGTGACATGGGGCTGCGGGCCTGGTCGATCAGGACGCTATCGACCTCATCGACAATCGCATAATCGTATTTCGGATTGATCTCCATCTCGGTCTGGGGCCGCAGAATCGCATCGGCCAGCGTGGTTTTACGCTTGCGGACCGGCTCCCGCAAACTGTCAAAAACAATATCTTTCGCCGTGGCGTACACCACATCCTTCTGATAGGCCTTCACCCGGTCCGCCGTACTTTGGCCCGGCACGATTAAGCCTACCGACATCCCCAGAAAGTCATAGATGGGCTTCATCCATTGGGCATCCCGCTGGGCCAGATATTCGTTGGCCGTTACAATATGCGTGCAACTGTCCAGCTTCTCCAGGCTGTGCAGAAACGCCGCCAGCGGGGCCATCAGCGTCTTGCCCTCGCCCGTGTCCATTTCCGCGATATTCCCCTCAAACAAGGCCATCGCCCCCATCAACTGCACATCATAATGCCGCATCTGCAGCACCCGCCGCGACACCTCCCGCACCAAGGCCATCGCCGACGGAATCATTCCCTCCATCGTCCGTACCCCCTGCGCCCGCTGGCGCAGATCCCGGACCGCCTGGCTTAACTGCCTTTCATCCATTGCCGCATAGGATGCCTCCAGCGCATTGGCCCGTTTGACCAGCTTTTTATACCGGCTCAGCTTTACGCCCTGCCAGGCGCGGCGGCATAGCAGATAAAAATAATTCATTCCGAATAACTCCAAATCAGCAAAATTTTTATTTTGATTAATTTTATGATTCTGTCAATCCTTTTATTGCTGTCCGGCAGATAGGTCCCATAAAAGCCGGGGGGGCATGGAATTTCCCTTTTGCCGAGAACAGCCGTATCGGTTTCTCCCCCAACAAGTGCATATACAGCCGTAAAAAGAGTTATCCGGACGATTCCAATAGAAAGGCATATTTATATGGCCGATAGGGGATATAGTGAACTTCTTATTGTTGAACAACTAGGCTGGAAATCATGGAAAAATGGCAGAAAAAAACTATAGATCATAGGCTGTATCTATGGGATTGGAACAACGGCAGTCTGGGGATTCCAGAATACCAGACGGGGCGCCAGATATACGGAAACCACGGCTGGCAGGACCAAAAACCGCGTTGAGGCTTCCATGAAACTCTATCTTAAAGATAAACTTCCCTTTCTGATAGTAGGATCCTATGTGGTCATGGCAACCGTGATCCTGGTGTACGCCCATCTGACCATCAAAGAAAGCATCGACCGGCGAACGCGGGAAGATTTTTCCGCCCGATTGGACGGCATTTACGATCATTTTGTCACTCTGGATCAGGAGCTGGAAGCCGCCGGCAATACCGAAGCCTATGCCCGGCACTATAAACCTGAGTTTCTTTTAAGGAATACATCTTTGAATGGATTTTTGCGTATGCAATAAAAAGGACCTCATTGCCGATAGGTAAGATAAGTTTACCAATACTCTTACCAAGACAAGGA
>JAKQBU010000245.1 GCA_029573975.1 Planctomycetota bacterium | reverse complement strand
CCCCAGATGACTCTTCCTTCCGCCTGCAACCGAAATAAATGGTCAGGCCTTCCGGTAAAATACAAGGGGCATTGGTATTCCCCTCCGAAAAATTTGTGTTCAATTCACTCACGACTCGGATAGTAGCAGGATCAAATGGTTCATTGATCGAATTTCGTGATACTACCCAAATAGAACAACCTCCATAACTTCCCGGGCGATTCGATTGCCAAAACATAGTCAATTCATCATCCATTAACGATGGTTCGCGATCAAAATAACCATTAACATGAATTTCTGTAAATGTGTGACTTACAGTCCATAAATCATTTTTGCTTGTTCGCTCAGCCACTTGCAGTATATGCTCCCCGCTGTTCAGTCGATCCACCAAGTAATATAATCGCAAATCATCAGAAGATATCCATGGTGTCATTGTCCCTTCGCCAAAATATATTTCGTCTAACAGGCGATAGAATGTAAATGGCCCTTCAGGCTTAACCCTGCGAGCTTCTGCAATATGATAATGTGAACCAGAAACGCCAATGTGATAATATAACGTCAGTTTATCTCTGCTTATTGCCGCAGCTTGTGGTGTAGAAAAAGGATCATCCAATTCAGACAATTTAACCGGTTCAGACCATATCGGTTTATTCATAGTTGAAAGCCAGTTGGAGCTGAGGGGGGAGAAATCGACTACATCCACGGCGTGGTCGCGGTTGGTGTCGGCGAAATTACACCAGTCGGGGCCGGTGCAGTCGGTGCGGAGCCACTCGGTGAGGAAGCCGACCATATCGGATAAATCGACCACGCTGTTGCCGTCCAGGTCGCCGCAGGGGCAGCAGGGTAGATAGCCGCTCAGGTTGCTTTCGATAAAGCCGTAGGGAAGGCCGTGTCCCAGGGACAGGCCGGCCACCGCTTCAGCGGCTGAGAGGTTCAGATAGGTGATGCGGATCATGCCGTCCGCCAGGAACAGTTCGATCTGGAAGCTGTTTTGGGCATCCTTGTCATCCCAGACCGGGATATTCTGCCAGGTAATGGCAATCCGGTCGGGTAACTGCTGCCAGCGGATGCTGCGGCTGTCGGGCGGGACCAGGTCCGCAAACAGGGCGGAAATCCGCGGCAGGGAGAAATGATTCTCCAGCGTGCCGTCATATTCCGTATCTCCTTGTGTGAAGGTGATATAACCATTGCTGCCGACATAGAAGCGGTCGTAATTTTCACCATAGAAAGGTATGGTTACACCATCGGTTGGGACTATTTCCGCAAAGTCGTCATCGCCCAGGGCAATGTTCACGCCCGCTGCCGGGTCCACGGGGAAGGCTGACGACGAGGAGAGGCAGGCGGCATAATAGGCCCCGGAGCCGTCGGGGCGGAAGGTGATGGTTTTATAGGCCAGATCCAGGCCGCCGCTGCCGAACAATTCGGTAAAGGCATCGGGCGGCAGGATTTCCAGCGACACTGTACGATACTTCACACTGCCGCTGTCGAGATTGCGAAATTCCACAATGGAGGTATAAAGATTTGGATCCAGCGACAGAGCGGCTGAATTAATGCTGAACTCGATTTCCTGGCTGGCGCCCGGTTCGAGAATCCCACCTGTAACGGAAATATCAAACCAGTCGCCGGTTTTTACCACTTCCCAGGTATGGGCAACGGTTCCGGTATTCGCCAGCGTATAAATCATGCTGGTGGGGGTGAACGGGCCGCCTTGGCCGCCGCCAGACTCGAAATCTTCCGCCGGTGTCAGTGTCAGGTCGTCCGGCACCACATGCAGGGTAACCGGGATTATGATCTCCGGATGCCAGGCGTCGTCGGACTGTACCACGATCTCCGCCTGATACGTACCGATGGCCAGATCTGCGATATCGAAGGTCAGGCTTATTTCCGCGGTACCATTCGCCGCGATAATCCCCGTCTCCGGCGTAATGCCGATCCAGGAGACGTTCAGTTGGGATACGGCGTTATAGAGATTCAGCCGACCGCCGGAAACGCATTTGCCGGACAGGGTTGGATCCACGGTATCGATCAGGAGCTGCTTTACTTCGATATTGGATAAGGTGGGATTCTGTGACCAGACCAGAGCGCAAGCCCCGGATACGTGCGGGGTTGCCATCGAGGTTCCATCCAGGTACTGATAGCCATTTCCCGGTTCGCAGCTTAAAATATCAGTGCCCGGTGCTGCTAAATCAACGGAAGTCAGGCCATAGTTGGAGAAGCTGGACCGGTTATCATTTTTATCCGTGGCCATCACCGAGATGAGACTGGCACAATCATAGCTGGAGGGGTAATGCGGATCCTGGTCGTTATTGGAACTGCTATTACCGGCAGCCGCGACAAACAGCATCCCCGCCGTCCCTGCCGCATCAATGGTATCCTTCAAACCCTGATTGTAACTGCCGCCGCCCCAGGAATTACTGGAAAGGTTGGATCCCATTTCCATGCTATATTCGATACAGGTTATGGCATCATCGGTCCAGCCGGAACCGCCCGCATCCAGAAACTTGATGGCCATGATCTTTACCTGCCAGTTGACCCCGGCTACTCCCGTACCGTTATTTCCGCAGGCTCCAATCGTCCCGGCGCAATGGGTTCCATGATAATGATCATCCATGGGGTTCCCGTCATTATTCACAAAATCATAGCCGTAAATATCGTCTATATAACCATTTCCATCGTCATCGATGCCGGCGGAGCCGTTCTTTTCCGGCTCATTGACCCACATATTGGCGGCTAAATCCGGGTGCGTGTAGTCCACTCCCGTATCGATTACCGCCACCACGATTTCTCTGCTACCGGTAGCGATGTCCCAGGCCTCCGGGGCGTCGATATCGGCGTCCACCTTACCGCCATTTTGGCCGGTATTGTTCAATCCCCAAAGCTCATTAAACCGCGAATCATTCGGCAGGTTCAGGGCCTGCACCTGATAATTCGGCTGGGCATAAATAACGCCTTCTGTGTTATTATAAAGCTGCAAGGCCTCTTCCATGGTAAGCCCCAGCGGCAGCGATACCACCGTGAGTCCCGGTACCAGATTGAATTCTTTTTTCAGTTGCCCGCTGCCCAGGGCTGATAGTACGGCTTGTTTTTCCCCGGCATCCCGTTGTTTTCCATTTTTTCCGGGGGCAAAGCGGACCAGTATTTCGCCTTCTTTATAGGGAACATCCGCAATTTGGGTAAAATCGAAGCCAGCCAAATCGGCGGATTGATCCGGGCTGGGTGCATTGGCGGTTCCGCTAACCACATGGGAACGAAGCTGGAAATTCACCTCATGATCGCTGTTGTTGCCGATAGTCAATAGTTCCGTGGTGGAAGTGCCCTGAATCAGGGTAATTTCAAACTGTTGCGGATCCACCCAAAGCCCCCGTTCCGATAAAACGGTGAGCGCAACCGCCCGGTTTTGCACCTCGGAGGAAGTGACATTGGTGAATGCCAGGGTATCCGTATAAACGCCTTCTCCCAGCGAATCCGCTGTTGTGTTCAAACGCGCTGTAACCGTGACCGTTTCGTCCGGGTCCAACTGTCCCCATGTCGGCTCGACCTCCAGCCATCCCGCCGCCTTTGATACCCCCCAGAATAATGTACTCCCGCCGGTATTGGTTACGATATAGTCCTTGAAGGCCGGGCTAAATGGTCCCCCCATCTCACCCGACGAATCAAAACCTTCATCCGGCTCAATCTGTAAAACACCCGGTGCAGCCGTAATGGTTAGAATAACCTCCCGGCTCTGCGGCTGGGGGTGAAGAGAATCCGTAAAAAGAATGGAATCGCTATATACCCCGCCTGCCAGCGAATATGCCTGACTGTTAATAGATACTGTCACTACCAGTGTTTCATCCGGCGCCAAAATACTCCAGGTGGGACTGACATCCAGCCAATCCGCATTTTTTGACAAGCCCCAGAAAAGCGAACTGCTTTCCGTATTGTGGAGGGTGTATTCCATCATTAAGGGGGTAAATGGCCCGCCAATCTCTCCGGAGGACTCAAAATTCCCTTCCGGGGTGATAACCAACTCTCCCAAAACCTGATTTGGCATCATTCCCAGACAAATAAGGGAAACCAACGCCAAAAATTTGCAAAAAAGACCCTCTACCACCATCAACCTCGTCCTTGTCATAAGTGACCTCCCGAAAAAACGTTATACAACAATAATCCCGTTCTGGGACCAGAA
>JAKQBU010000239.1 GCA_029573975.1 Planctomycetota bacterium | reverse complement strand
ATCTGGTCGCCGGTGACGGCCTGGACGGTCATGGTTTTGGCTTCGCGGGAATGGCAAGCATGGACGTTGGAGCCATCGGTGGCGGACATGGAGATTGTGCCGGGCTGGTCGGCGCCGGCCCGATGCAGGACCCGGCAGACTGAACCGAGGTTATTGAGGTTCATCTGGGCCTGGGCGATCATGGCATTGGCGGCGTCGGCCTCCAGGGCGAGAATAAAGCCGCCGGACAGCAGTTTTTTGGCGATTTGGGTGGTGAAGAAGCCATGGTGGCAGCCGATTTCCAGAACCCGATCGCCGGGTTGAATGAGATGGAGTAAGGCGTCATTTTCCTTGTTGTGGGTTTCCAGGCTGTCGCGGTCATACCACAAAATGCCGGTTTCATTGGCAATCCAGAAATCAAAGGTCTGGTTGTCGAGGTGGAAGGTGCGGATATAGGGGTAGGGTTTGAGAGAGTCGGTTTGGGGGATTTTTACCAGTGAATACCCATATTTCCGTAGGGTGTTTTGTACGGTTTTTCTAAGTTTTCTGCTTATCATGCGATATCTCCGCAGGCTGGATTACCAGTTAAGACGCCAGCGTCAAAAGCTCTTAGGCCCCTTGTTATGGGGGAGCCAGAGTGAGTTTTTGGATCACGAAATCGACTTTTAGCGGTTCCGTCAGTTAACCTATATCGGAATTTTGGTGTGAAATTGGGGAGAAAAGTTTCCCGCTGGATAAGTATAGGGCCGCGGCGGTTTTGTCCGATAAGTAAGGGGAGCTGTGAATTAACCAGAAGAAAGAGCCGGCGGCATGGATAGAGTATGAAGATAGCGGTTTGTGTACCGACAGATTTTAATTATTACGGGGGGGTGGAAAAGCATGTATTGCGGGTCTCGGAGGGGGTGCGGCGACTGGGGGCGGAGGTGGAGGTGTTTGGCAAGACGGGATCCGGGGCCGCCGCGGCGGGGGGTGAGTATTTTCTGCCGCTGGGGGCGATCGAGGCATGGCGGTATGATGTAATCCATACGCACAGCGGATTTCATCATCGCAAGCTGCTGGAAATGCAGATGAAACGGTCGGCCCGGCAGCGCTGGGTGCATACGCTGCATACGGTTTCCCTGGATTATCTCTTCGGGTGCCGGGACTGGTTCAACTGGCGGTGTTATTACAGTACCCTGATCGAGGGGATGTGGTCCCGTTATGCCGATCATGTCATCGGGGTCAGCGGTGCTGTTCGGAAATGGGCTTTGCGGTGGTTTGGGATCGAAGCGGAAAAGATATCGGTCATACCCAACGGGTATGCGCCCGACGGGGCGGGCGGGGAGAGCCGGAGGGAAATCCGGCAGAAGCTGGGGTTTGGCCCGGAGGAACTGGTGGTGCTGTTTGTGGGGCGGGGGGAGGATAAGGTCAAGGGTGCCCGGCAGGTGGCGGCGGCGCTGGAGGAACTAGCCCGGCGTTATCCGGCCCTCCGGCTGCTGGCGATACCGGGAACGGGATTTCAGCCGGCGCCGTGGCTGTGCAGGGCCGGCCAGGTGCCGCACCAGCAGATGGCTGGGTATTACCGGGCGGCGGATCTTTTTGTGAATGCATCGTTCAGCGAGGGGATGCCGCTGACGGTGATTGAGGCGATGCACGCGGGATTGGCGATTGTGGCGGCGCCGGCGGGCGGGATTCCGGAAGTGATTCGGGCGGAACAGACGGGATTGCTGCTGCGGCGAGATCATCGGGATCTGGTAACGCAGCTAGACCGGCTGATTCGTGAAGAGGCATTGCGGCAAAAACTGGGGAAAGCGGCCCGGCAGGCGGCGGAAGGGCTGAGCTGGGACCATCTGGCCCGGCAGACGGTGGAGGTATATCGCCGTCTATTCTGATCCTCAGTTCATTTCAGGCTGCCAGAGGTAGAGGAACTGGGCGCCTTCGCAGCGGAGCCAGCGGGGCAGTTCGATGTTGATGAGAGACTGGGGATTGAGGTTTTCGCCGGCGGAGGCGTAGAAGTTGGGTTTGTAGCCGTAGGGGCGGTGGTAGGTGACGATTTTGGCCTTGCCGAGATGGGCCATTTGTTTGGCCCAGGCGATGGCGTCGGTGGGATAGCCGAGGCGGTCGATGAGGCCGGCCTCGAGGGCCTGGCCGCCGGTATAAACGCGGCCGTCGGCCAGGGGGAGGAGTTTTTCGCGGTCGAGATTCTGGCGGCCGGCCAGGACGACGGCCAGGAAATTTTCGTAATACTGGTTGATGATGTTTTGCAGAAGCTGGCGTTCTTCGGTTTGCAGGTCGTGGAGGGGGGAGCCCATATCCTTCATTTTCCCGCTTTTGATGGCGTCGGCCTTGACGCCGATTTTCTGCATGGTGCCCTCGAAGCTGACGGTTTGGAGGATGGTGCCGATGTTGCCGGTGACGGTGGAGGGCTGGGCCATGATGCCGTCGCAGGCGCAGGCGAGGTAGTAGCCGCCGCTGGCGGCGACGTCCATCATATAGGCCAGGACCGGTTTTTGGGTTTCCTGTTTGAATTCGAGGAGGTAATGGTACATGATGTCGCTGGCGGCGACGGTGCCGCCGGGGGTATTGAGGCGGAGGATGACAGCCTTGACATGTTTATCGGTTTTGGCTTTGTCGAGTTTTTCGGCAAAGAGGCTGACGGGATTTTCGCCGACGCGAAAAAGTCCCGACTGCTGTTCGTTCATGATGATGCCATCGACATCGATAATGGCCACTTTGTCCGAAATGAACCAGCCGGGGTCGGACTTGACCTGGGTTTCCGTGAGGCCCTGGCGCGAGGGGATCGGCTCAATCACATAGGCACCGCTGCCGCAGCCGGCCAGTGCCAGGCAGAACGATAAACAAATAAAAAGACCCGTCCAGTATTTTCGCATCATTGTCACAGAAGACTCCTTTACAAATAAAAAACGGTTTAGAAGAGGAAAGCCCGGCATCCCGGTTCGTTATTGATTCTGGGCGGCCTGGACGAATTGGAGGCGGACTTCGTGCAGGGCCATGGCCAGGGCCTTGGCTTCCTCCTCGGACAGATTGCCCTTGGTTTTATCTTCGATGACCTGGAGCATATCGATATGATGTTTGGCCAGGTCGAGATTGACGGGAGGGACCCCGCCGTTGGGATCTTCGATCTGGCCCAGGCAGTAGAGGGTCTGGATCATGACGGAATTGATTAAGGTCATGAAATTGGCGGGGGGCATGGTTCCGGCCGGGCGGCGGGGGGTCTGGGATTTTTCCTTTTGCTGGAGTTTTTCCTTTTCCCGCTGGGCCTGGGTTTTCCAGTCTTCGTCGGTTATGATCTTGCCTTGATTTTTTTCCGGGTTTGACATAATTTTTCTCCATCAGCCGTGTTGTCCAGGGGGCTGGTTTGTTTGAGTATGTTTTCCGCGGCGGAAACCGCGTCGGGTATATCCTGGGCCGGATACGCGAATTTTCGGGCGGCGGCGACCAGTCCGACGAACATGGGCTGGGGCCGCAGGGGTTTGCTGGTCAGGCAGGGGTGGGCCTGGGTGCCGAGGAAATACGGATGATCCGGCAATTCCAAAA
>JAKQBU010000213.1 GCA_029573975.1 Planctomycetota bacterium | reverse complement strand
GAATTGGCGGTTCTGGAGGGGCCGGGGGCGATCGAGAGGCTGACGCTGCGGGTGGAGGCGGCGGACCGGGACCTGGCGCTGCGGCAGACGGTGCTGCGGATTGGTTTTGACGATGATTACTGGGGGCAGGTTCAGTCGCCGATCGGGGATTTTTTCGGGGCGGGGCCGGGGGTGAATCCGTATGATTCGCTGCCGTTTACGGTGGAGCCGGACGGGACGATGACCTGCCGGTTTGTGATGCCGTATGCCAAGTCGTGCCGGATCCTGGCGGAGAATAAGGGGGGGCAGGTAGTGCAGGTGGAGGGGGAGGTGCTGCCGATGGCGTATGCGTGGGAGGAGGGGCGGTCGATGCATTTTCAGGCGAAGTGGCGGGCGGATCACGAGCTGACGGCCGGTCCGCCGATGCGGGGCAGCCAGGATATGGTGTATGTGATAGCGAATGGGGCGGGGCGGTATGTGGGATCGGCGGCGATGCTGCTGAATCCGTGCAATGTGCCGACGGAGGGGGGAAACTGGTGGGGGGAGGGGGACGAGAAGATTTATATTGACGACGATACGTTTCCCTCGACGTTTGGGACCGGCAGTGAGGATTATTATAACTATGCGTGGTCGCTGCCGGATATCCTGATTCACCCGTATTATGCCCAGCCGCGGAACGACGGGCCGGCGAATCGGGGATTTGTGGTGAATAACCGGTGGCATATTCTGGATTCGCTGCTGTTTACGTCGCATATTACGTTTTCGATGGAGCTGGCCTGCCATATGCCCAATGTGACGGGATTTTCGTATGCGCGGATGAGTTACCTGTATGGGCGGCCGGGGCTGCGGGATGACCATCTGCCGATTACGGGGGAGGATGTACGGTTGCTGGCGCTGCCGGCGAACTGGATGCCGGTGGGGAGAGGAGGGAGCGAAGGCGGGGTATTTTTCCAGGCGGAGGAGGTGCTGGCGGAGAAGACGGAGGCGGTGAGTTTGGCGGCGGACCGGCTGTGGGCGGGAGAGCGGATCTTGCGGTGGCAGCCGCAGGCGGCGGATGCGACGCTGGCGTTTGCGCTGGAATTTCCGGAGGCGGGAAAGTACCGGGTGTGTGCGGTTATGGAGTTGTCGGAGCAGTCGGGCAAGGTGGGGATTACGCTGGATGATAAGGCGGTCGGTTTTACGGACGATAAGGGGGGAATCGATTTATTTGTGCCGTACCGGGTGCTGTCGCGGAATTATTCGTCGGGGGATTTTGAGGTGGAGAAGGGCAGGCATGTTTTGAAATTTCATAATAAGAGCGCGGCACTCGATAAGCATATCGGTATTGATTTTATCTGGATACAGAAGAGGTAGTAGGGGAAGGGATTAGTTTTCCGGGTCGTCGCAGACGCGTTCCATGTCGCGGAGGGCCTGGTCGATGCTGGCGATGGCCTGGTTGGCGGCCTTGAGGGCTTTGCGCATGGCGTTCATGCCTTCCAGCCGCTGGGGGTCGTCGCGCTGGGGCTGGGGCATTTGCAGGGTTTCTTCCTGGAGCCGCTGGTATTCGGCGGCGAGCTGGTCGCGTAAGGATTCGGCCTGGTTGCGGGCCATCCGGACGGCGGCGATACTGTTCTGAAATTCTTCGAAATCGCTGGACATTCCATCAAACTTCCATGCCAGGAGGGCAATCGCCCTGTTCCGGCGGCTATAATACCGCGAAAGGCAGATTTAGACCAGGGTATTTTCCACCACGTGAATGCGATTTTTGCCTTTGGTTTTGGCTTTGAAGAGGGCGGCGTCGGTGGTGTTCATGAAATCTTCGATGGTATAGTCATCGGCGTATTGTGCGACGCCGAGGCTGATGGAGATGCGGATTTGGGTATTTTCGGCCTCGACGGGCTTTTCGGAGACCATATCCACCATCCGCTGGGCGACGTTCATGGCGTCGGAGAGGCTGGTGCTGGGCAGGATGATGGCGAATTCATCGCCGCCGTAGCGGGCGGCGATATCGGTTTCGCGGATGCAGCGGGTGATGGTTTGGGCGACATGAATCAGGACGGCATCGCCGCAGCGGTGGCCGTTATTGTCGTTAATGGCTTTGAAGTTGTCCAGGTCAATCATAATGAGGGAAAGGCTGGAGCCGTATCGTTTGGCGCGGAGGATTTCTTTGTCGAGTTCGTCATAGAAGGAATGATGATTGAAAAGGCCGGTCATGCTGTCGGTGCGGGCCTGGAGGCGGACTTCCTCGTAGAGGCGGATGTTGGACATAGCGGAGCCGATGATTTCGCAGAGGAGCTGGATGGGCGGCAGGTCGATATTGGTGGTAAAATGGGGTTCGGAGATTTTGTCGGCCAGGTTGAGAACGCCCAGGATGTTGTCGCCGCTGAGGAGGGGGGCAATGATGCAGCTTTTGGAGGCATAATTGCGGGCAAAGGTCAGGGCCAGGTTTTTTTCCAAACCACCGTTTAGGGAGGGGATGTCTTTAATGAGGAGCAATTCCTTCTTCTGGATGGCCAGGGCCATGGGGGAATGGGGCTTGTCCCGGAGGGAAATGGCCTTGTCGATGGTGAAGGGGTGGTTATGGCGGAGGAGGTGGAGGGTCTGGTTTTCCGGCGAATAGGTATAGATGGAGGCGAAGCGGGCGGAAATCAGTTGGGGGATTTGCTCGACGCAGACGCCAGCAATGCGGTTGAGGTCCAGGCAGTTAATCTGCCGGGATAGCTGGGTGATTTGATTGATTTTTCCCAGCACTTCTTCCTGAGCCTGCAAATCGGAGTCCACCTGGCTTAACTGTTCCTGCAGATGGGCGATCTGTCGGGTTAAGCTGCAATTTTTCTTCGTCAGCTCATGTAATTCGGTATTGTCGGGATTTTTATGGAGCAGAGCGAAACGGGAAAGAAGGAGTTGCAGCTTTACTTCTAATACTTTGCTATTAAAGGTTTTACTAAAAATATCCACGGTGTTTTCGGGGATATTTTCCGGGATATTTCCATAGGAAGATACTGCCAGGACCAGCGAGAGATTTTGCGGAAATGGCCGGCTCAGATCGGTTTTATTCAGTTTCTGGAGGAGGCTGGCGTCGAGTAGGCAGAGGGTATTCTTATCGTCAGGGATTTCTGAAAATGAGGCGGGAGAAAGATTTTTATAGAAAATATTTATATTTTTTGCCGCCTCTTCCAAGGCACGGCTAAACTTGCCGGAATTACCGATATATAAAATCATCTTATTCAACATATTGGGCTTATGCGATAGAGAGCCTATATATATAGTGTTGTATAGGCAGGCCCAGAAAATATAAATTTAGTCCTGCAAGTAGTTTATCGGCGTAAAAAAGCGGAGAGTGTGGGGAAAAATTTTTAATATTCAGAGAAAAAATTTTGACAAAAATTAAATTGTTGTATATTTTACATAACGTAAAAAAGACTTATCGGTCGTTCTGATGTAAAAATTTTCTGGAGTAGCCAACGGGATGAATGGTATTTCGCAAAAGTTGAAACTAAGCCCGCCGCTGAAGCAGTATCGAATAGGCGAAGTGGCCCGATACAGCGGTTTATCGCGTCAGACGGTGCATAATTACACGGTGATGGGTTTGATCAGTGAAGAGCAGTGGACGGAGGGCGGCCACCGGCTGTATAACGAGACGGTTTTTGAGCGGCTGGCGCGTATCGAAGATATGAAGCAACTGCAAACCTTACGGGAGATCCGAGTACGGCTGGATCAGGAGCAAACGCAGGACCAATCGAAGGGAACGGACAAGGATTTAGTATGCCCATCGATACAGTAAGTAATTAAAAGATAATAATTTAGGAATAGGATAGGACCCACAGCCAGTTAAGTGGTATAAGGCCGTCTATTTATGGATGAATCGCCGCGTTCAAGGATGACCCTTCGCCAGGCAATGGCCCGACAATGGCAGATTCCATTGTTTATAATTGCCATGGCCGCATTTGTGATATTGCTTATCCAGCTGCGACCGGAGGTCCCGACGGTTGGTTTTGAAAAGAAGTACGAGGGATTGTCGGTTTTGTCAGATCAGGGGCGCTACAGCGAGTTTTATAGTCAGGCGGAGATTTTGCGTCAGGAGGCGGAGAATGACGAGCAGTTAGGGCAGGTGCATTTTCTGGCGGCCCGGACGCGGGTCAAGGAGCTGAAGCAGCGTCATGCCTTCGGTCTGGATGAGTATCTTAACCGGTCGGCGGCGGAGAATTATGAGCGAATTGTTGAAGATTACGCCCAATCATTATCGCGCGGGTGTCCGGATCCCAACGGGCCGGAAAGTGCGGAGATTTATTATGATCTGGGGCAGGCCTACTGGTGTTTAAACCAGCCGGACAAGGCCATACTGTGTTATCAGCGGGCCATCCGGCAAGCGGAAGGATATTCGCTGCAGATGCATAAGGATCTGGTTGAGATATATCTGGCCAGCCGTCCGGAGAATTATATTCCCACCAGTCTGGAACATCTGGAGGTGATTTTGGGGCATGACCAGACCGGTTTGGAAGACAAGGCCTGGGCGTACACCCGGAAGGCGAACCTGCTGATCCGGCAGGGCCAGGAAGAACAGGCTCTGGAATTGCTGAATTCGGTAGCGGAAACCTGCCAGAATACTCCTTATAGCGAGGAGCTGGAGTTTTTGCGGGGCAGTGCCCTGCGACATGCCGGGCAGAACGATCAGGCGGATCTGATCCTGCGGGAATTATTGGGGCGGATGACCAACCGGGGCGATATTTTTGCGCAGGTGGCCCTGGAGCTTGGCAAAATCAGCTATGAGCAGTACCGGGATCAGGATGCGTGGTATTTTTATGGTTTGGTGCTGGATACGCAGATGGGGAAGGACTGGTATGTGGGGGCGGTGCTGGGGCTGGCGGAATGCGCTGCGCTGCAGCAGCGGTATGACGAATCGATTGAGCGGTATCAGGAAGCGGCGGACTGGCTAAAGAAAAATCCGCTGAATCAGGCGGTGGAGAGTGCTCAGATACAGAAAAGCCTGGCGATTCTAGCCCACAAGCTGGGGATGGAAAAGGAAAATACGCTGGCGCTGCGGTTTCTGGAAGTGGAGCGGCAACTGGCGCCGGCGGAGGATCTGGATCTGGCGTATCGGCTGGCGCAGCGGCATTACTATACGGGTATGCAATTGATGGAGCAACTGGCGGAAGAGAAGGCGGCGGTGGCGAAGGAGGAGCCGTCGAACCAGGAATCGGTCTGGTTTGAACAGCAGGCCCAGCAGGCCGGCGTGCATTTTGAACAGGCGGCTGAAAACTTTTTGCAGGTGTCCGTCCTGTCGGTGGGGAATGACCGGCTGTACGGCGAGGCCCTGGAATATGCGGCGATCTGTTACGACAAGGCGGGGAATACGGACCAGTCGATTGCGAGCTGGAAACGGTTTGTCACGGAGCGGGAAGGGCAGCCGAGTTGGCCGCGCGGGGTATTCCATCTGGCCCAGGCTCTGCAGTCGATCGGGGGGTATCCGGAGGCGATCGGGTATTATACGCTGCTGCGGGAGCGGCATCCCTTATCGATTGCGGCTTCCGATGCGGTGATACCGCTGGTGAAGTGTTATCTGGGGCAGGATCC
>JAKQBU010000208.1 GCA_029573975.1 Planctomycetota bacterium | reverse complement strand
GGACGCCCCGATTGGCTATATGGCCAGCACCATGGATTACTGCAAGCGGAAGGGGCTGAAATTCGAGGAGTACTGGTGCAGCCGGGATACGGAAATTCACCATTTTATCGGGAAGGATATCACGTATTTTCATGCCCTGTTCTGGCCGGCGATGCTGATGGGGGCGGGATTCAATATCCCGACCCGGCTGACGATTCACGGCTTTTTGACGGTCAACGGCGAAAAGATGAGCAAGTCGCGCGGCACGTTTATCAGCGCCGCGACGTATCTGAAGTATCTGGACCCGGAGTATCTGCGGTATTATTACGCCTGCAAGCTGGGGCCGGGGACGGAGGATATCGACCTGAATACGGGGGATTTTGTTTTGCGGGTGAACAGCGACCTGGTGGGCAAGCTGGCGAATCTGGCCAGCCGTTCGGTGCCGATGCTGACCAGGGGGCTGGGCGGCCGGCTGGGCGAGGTATCGCTGGAGGGTCGCGAACTGCTCAAGGTTTTGCAGGATCACGCCGAAACCATCGCCGAGGATTATGAAACGCGGAATTATGCCACGGCCGTGCGGCGGATTTGCGGACTGGCGGACGAGGTCAACCGGTATTTCGATCAGCGCAAGCCCTGGTCGGCGATCAAAGAGGACCCGGAACATGCCCGGGAGACGCTGACGGTCAGCCTGAATGCGGTGCGGCTGCTGACGATCTACCTCAAACCGGTCCTGCCGGGCTATGCGGCCAAAATTGAGAAGATTTTGCGGATCGAGCCGCTGCGCTGGACGGATGCGGGGAAACTTTTGGAGAATTGGGAAATCGACGTTTTCGACCGACTGGTGGAACGGGTGGATAGCAAGAAGGTAGATGAAATGATAGAAGAAAGTAAAGAACAGCAGGCGGCGGCCCGGCCCGCCCAGCCGAGTCCTTTGGAAGCGGAACCCCTGGCCGAGCAGATCAGTTATGAGGAATTTATGAAGGTGGATCTGCGGGTGGCGCAGGTGATGAAGGTGGAGACCATCGAAGGGGCGGATAAGCTGCTGCGGCTGGAGCTGGACCTGGGCGGCCAGACGAAGACCGTCATGGCCGGCATCCGCCAGGCGTATAAACCGGAAGAACTGCTGGGCAAGAAGATGATTGTGGTGGCCAATCTGGCGCCGCGGAAGATGAAATTCGGGGTATCGGAGGGGATGATCCTAGCCGCCGGTCCCGGCGGGAAAGAGGTCTTTGCCCTGACGATTGATGAAGGGGCCAAGCCCGGCCAGCGGGTCCATTAGCCGGCTGTGCCGCCGGCGGTCCCGGCGGTTTGAGAACGATGGGCAATTTTAGCTATGAGTACACGAAAACCCAGTAAAAGCATTGAAGCCATCATTAATGAGGACGGGCGGTATCTGCTGCCGGCGGTGCAGTTTGTCCGGGAAGGGCTGAGTACCGCGGTCAATAAGCTCCAGTCCGGCAGCGGGGCTTCGTATGAGCGCCGCCATGTCAGCGGGGCGGAACTGTGCCGCAGCCTGCGGGAGATCGCCCAGCAGCGCTGGGGCCTGCTGGCCCGGCAGGTTCTGGCCCATTGGGGAGTCACCGCCACCCGCGACTTTGGCGAGATCGTCTTTCTGCTGGTGGATAACGACTGGATGCAGAAAGAACCGACCGATTCCATCGAGGATTTTGACGAGGTGTATGATTTTGTCGAGGCCTTCGACCGGGATTTCAGCATAACCCTGGATAAATAGGCCCGGATTTTATGTACCGAGTGCAGCGGTACTGTAAAGGGGCAGAAAGGTTAGTTTCTGACCGGGTAATTCTTTGTAGGGGCCGCTGTAGAGTACCAGGCCCTGGGGGCAGTTGGGATACTTTTCCAGCATCAGATGAAGGCTTTTCAGGCTTCCGCCGGTCCCGGATTTCACTTCAATAGGATAGATTTTCCCTTCCCGGACCGCCAGGTAATCCACCTCGGCATTGCTGCCGCGTGCCTCCCGCACCCAGTAAAACAGTTCCGGCCCGCGGTATGCCAGGAGTTCCTGGGCGACAAACTGCTCGGCCAGCCGGCCGCGGTACATCGCCAGGAGATTTTCCTGTTTCAACTCCAGTTCAACCGGCACCTGGCAGAGACGCTGCAGCAGGCCGATATCCAACAGAGCCGCTTTGAATTTTTTGGGATTGGCCGCAGCTCCCAGCGGCAGGCCGGAAGGATCACAGGCGGGAATCTTGTGAATCACCCTGGCCCGGGCCAACAGGTCGAAGGCCTTGTGATTCATCTGTCCGGAATGCCGGTCGTTCAGGTGGGTATATTTCAACTGCTCGCCGATACCCCTGGCAACACCCAGAAAGACGGCATCCAGACAAGCCGTATCGATGCGGGGCTGGTATTTGGAAAAATCATCCCGGTAGGAGTCGAGGATTTCCGACTGGACGGCAAAGGCTTCGACCAGGGAAGCGGAATCGCGAAAGGTTTTGACGCATTCGGGCATGCCGCCGACAAAAAA
>JAKQBU010000186.1 GCA_029573975.1 Planctomycetota bacterium | reverse complement strand
ATATTCCCGTCCCCCTGATCCCGGTATTTCCGGCGGAAGATCCCACCTTCTGGGCCAATTCGGAACAGGTCGAGACGGCCCGGCGCACCGCGCGGGTAATCCAAACGAATGGTACGAACAGCATGATAACGCTGGGAGTGGCCCGCGCGCGACTGGGTCTGGATGACAGCCTGGCCCAGTTTCTTGCCGATGTGCGAAGACGGCTATATCCCAACGGGGTGATCGAACTGGCCCTGGCGGAGAAGATCCCGGCTTTCATGAAGGGCGGAGTTTATACCGAAAATTTCGCCGCGGCCGGTGTGATCGCCGAGCACCTGCTGCAATCGCATCCGGATGCTACCGGCAAGCCATTGTTACGGCTCTTTCCTGTACTTCCCGCGAATCTGGACGGCCGATTTGCCGGGCTGGTGGGGGAAGGGGCCTTTGAAGCTACCGCCCAGCGGGAAAAAGGGATGGTGAGGGAAGTCCAGCTTTTCAGCCGCCGCGGGGCCGATTGCCGGATTTTGAATCCCTGGAAGGATGGTTCCGCAGCTCTGATGGCCGGTGATAAAAAGATAGCTGTCCTATCCGGTGCAGTACTGGAATTCTCTACCCAGGCCGGAGTAACTTATAAACTGGTTTTGAATAAAGACAATGATTCCTGATTGACGGGCACAGGTAAATTTTATGAATAAGGCAGTGATAGTTATTTGGACGGCAATGGCAATCTGCCGGCTGGCGGCAGGAGGAGAGGAATTTGTGCCGTTTGTAATTCCGGCGGCGGCAAACCCTGACTCGGTTATTGCTTATCCCTATAGACCAATTGACGGAGAAATCCGTCTGAGTGCCCGTGAGGGACATTTTTATGACGGGCAGGGCCAGCCGGTACGGTTATGGGGAGTTAATTTGTCATTCGGGGCCAATTTCCCCACCCATGCGGATGCCAAGGTGGTCGCCGAGCGGCTGGCGGCGGCGGGAGTCAATGCGGTGCGGCTGCATCACATGGATTCGGCCAACTGGCCCGGCGGCATATGGGATCCTAATACGGGGCAGAATATTTATCCCGAAGCCCTGGACCGTCTGGGTTTTTTCATTGATCAGTTGGCATCGCACGGCATTTACGTAAATATGAATCTGCATGTCGGCCGCAAGCATAGCGAACATCTGGGCTTGCCCGATTCCAACCAGGAAATGGACAAAAAGGTCACTATCTTTACCCCGGCACTGATTGATGCCCAGAAGGACTATGCCCGGCAGCTCCTGGGGTATGAGAATCCCTACCGCCATTGCCGCTTTGCCGACGACCCGGCGGTGGCTATAGTCGAAATCACCAATGAAAACAGCCTGTTCATGTGGGATGCGGCGGAAAGTTTGCCGAATTTGCCGGCGTATTATGCGGAGATATTGCAGGGTCAATATAACGACTGGCTGCAAAAACGATATGAGACGACGGAGAAACTCCGGCAGGTCTGGTCCGCCGGCAGTGAGCCGCTGGGGGCTAATTTGCTGATTAACGGAGAGTTAAAGAAATCCCCGGC
>JAKQBU010000182.1 GCA_029573975.1 Planctomycetota bacterium | reverse complement strand
GCCAGCAGGGCGGCGGCAATTAGGGTATCGGTAAAATTCCGCTGGGCGGCCGCATGCAAAAAGGGTTGGCGAAAAGGCAGGCGGAGCGGGAACAACTCCAGTTGAACCAGTCGATTGGATATTTTCGGAGTTATTTTCTGGCGTTTCATCGGGAATAAGGTCCGGGGAAACCGGCCATTTTCTAATAAACGGTCATCCGTCCTTTAGCGGTTCCGCTGGCCGAAATGGGGTCGGAGTTTTTTGGATGACTGGTTTTCCGGGGTGTCCGGATTGTCCTGTAGTTTCAGTATTTTTACGGCTTTTTTCAGGTCGGCAACCCGCAGGATTCCCGTGGTTCGGCCTCCGCGCGCCCCGGCCGTTACATAGCAGTAATTGATATTGATATGGGCCGCGGAGAGTTTGGTGCAGACTTCCGCCACGGCGCCGGGTTTGTTGGGAAGATTGACACACAGCACTTCCGATTCGGTCACCTGCACTTCATGGTGTTTGAGAACCTCCCGGGCATGCGCCGGCTGGGCCGCCACCAGACGCAGAACGCCATGTTCCACCGAGTCCATCAGGGTCATGGCAATGATATTCACTTTCTCCCTGGCCAGTGCGTTGAGAATCTGCGCCAGAACCCCGGGTTTATTGACCAGAAAAATCGAAAATTGGATTTCCGTATGCATACTGCGCCTTTTTACTGGAAAGAGGCAATTGCCTCCTCGTTGGTTTCATAAAATTCGAACAAATCTTTCAGATGGGTAATTTTAAAGACCCGATAGAGACGGGGGTCGATCCCGCTCAAGACCATTTTTCCGCCGAGCTGGTCGAGTTTTTGCCGCATATTCAGGAGAACTCCCAAAGTTTGGCTGCTGAGCATCTTGATGGAGGACAAATCCAGGACCAGTTTCCGCAGCCCCTGCTTCTCAATCAGGGCATACAAATCCTTGCTGACCAGCCCGACATGATAGGCATCCAGAACGGACGCCTCGCGGAAGTTGACCAGGGAAACGCCATCCTGCTGCGTTACCGTAAGTTGTGATTCCTCATTCATACGTTTCTCCGCCCGGCCCGTCAGGCCGGGAATGCCAGAAATTTCCAAATACCAGCTTTCGTTATGAGAGAACCGCCAAAAGTCGATTCTCGCATTCAAAAACGGCTCTGGCTCCTCAATAATAAGAGATCGAAGAGCTTTTGACGCTAGCGCCCATTATAGCCTGATCCGGGAGAATGTCAATTTTCCAATGCGATTCGCAGGACTTTATCCACGTGATCGACAAAAACAAAGGTCAGGTTCCGCAGGGCATCTTTGGGCAGATCCAGGGTGTCTTTTTTGTTACGATCGGGCAGAATGACGGTTTTGATCCCGGCCCGTTTGGCGGCCAGGACCTTCTCTTTGACCCCGCCGATGGGCAGCACCAGGCCCCGCAGGGTGATTTCCCCGGTCATGGCAAGGTCCGCCCGTACCGCCCGGCCGGTAAACAGGGAGACCAGGGAAGTATAAATCGCCAGTCCCGCCGATGGGCCGTCCTTGGGGATAGCCCCGGCTGGGACGTGAATATGAATATTGTGTTTTTTCAGGTTCTGGTGATCGATAAGAAACTGGGCCAGGATTTTTTGTGTTGTCTGATTCTTCCCGGCGATTTTTTTGGCCGCGAGGCTTTTGATGACGGTTACGGCGGCCTGGGCACTTTCTTTCATGACATCGCCAAGCTGTCCGGTCAGAACCAGGTGTCCTTCCCCCGGTGTGATCGAGGATTCGATAAACAAAACCTCGCCGCCCACGGGTGTATAGGCCAGGCCGGTGGCGACACCGGGCGTACTGGTGCGCAGGGCCAGTTCGGATTCATACTGAACCGGCCCCAGCAGAGAAGCCAGCAGCGAAGGAGAAACGGCGGCGTTCTTCCGCTTCCCCTCGGCAATCTCCACCGCAATGGCCCGGCAAACGGCGGCAATCTGCCGTTCCAGCTCCCGAACGCCGGCTTCGCGGGTGTATGACTCGATGATTTTTTCAAGTGTTCCCTCTTTCAGGAGTAACTGCCGGCCGGTCAGGCCGTTTTCCTGAAGCTGGCGGGGCAGCAGATACCGTTTGGCGATGGAGAGTTTTTCGCTGGCGGTGTAGCCGGGCAGTTCGATCACTTCCATCCGATCCCGCAGGGCCGGCGGCACGGTGCCCATATAGTTGGCGGTGCCGATAAACATCACCTTCGATAGATCGAACGGCTGGCCGATGTAATGGTCGGTAAAGGAATTGTTTTGTTCCGGGTCCAGCACCTCCAGCAGGGCCGAGGCCGGGTCGCCCCGGAAATCCTGGCCGATTTTGTCCAACTCGTCCAGCATGAACACCGGATTGCGGCTTTCACACTTTCGCAGTTCCTGGATGATCCGTCCCGGCAAGGCCCCGATGTAGGTCCTTCGATGTCCCCGGATGTCCGCCTCGTCCCGGATTCCGCCCAGCGAAATACGGACGAATTTGCGGCCCAGGCTGCGGGCAATGCTTTTTCCCAGCGAGGTCTTGCCCACCCCCGGCGGGCCGACAAAACATAATATCGGACTGCGGCCTTCGGGATTGAGCTTGCGGACCGCCAGAAATTCCAGGATCCGTTTTTTGACTTTCACCAGATCGTAATGGTCGGTGTTGAGAACCTGCCGGGCACGGCTTAAATTGAGCTTGTCCTCCGTACTTTTGGCCCACGGCAATTCGCACAGCCATTCGATATAGGACCGCTGCACGCTGAATTCGGGACTCATGGTATGCATGCGGCTGAGCCGGTCCAGTTCCCGCTGGGCCTCGGCGCGGACTTTTTCGGGCATTTGTGCTTTTTCGATCAGCCCCTTCAGTTCCTCCATCTCCGCCGATTTCTGATCGGATTGCCCCAGCTCGGATTGAATGGCCTTGAGCTGTTCCTGCAAGAAATATTCCCGCTGGGTTTTATCAATCGATTTGCTGACCTGGTGCTGGATTTTCGCACTCAGCTCCAGCAGTTCATTCTGGCTGGCCATCGCCACCGACAGAATCTTCAGCCGTTCGCCCACATCCGCCGTCTCTAGCAGTTTTTGTTTCTGGTCCACCGGAATATTGATATTGGCGGCCAGAAAATCCGCCAGCGCCCCGGGATCCTCAATGTTGGTTAAAACCACATTGACTTCCTCCGGAATATTGGGGGAAAGCTTGATCATGTGTTCGGCCATTTGCCGGATACTGTTGGCCAGGGCGGCCAGTTCCTTGCTGGGTTTGACCTGTGAGGTCAGCGTTTCGATTCTGGCCCGCAGAAAGGGATCTTTCCCCAGCCACTGCACTACCCGGAACCGCACCAGGCCATGGACCACAATACTTCGCTGGCCGTCGGGCAGTTTCAGGGTCTTGATGATGGAAACGACGGTTCCTACCGGATAGATTTCATGGAAGTCGGGTTCGTCGGCGTTGGGATTCTTTTGGGTAATCACTCCGATTAGTTTTTCGTTTTGGAGGGAATCGTCCAAAAGCCGGTTGCTGCGGCTGCGGCCCACCGCCAGTGGAATTACAGTGCCGGGGAAAACCACGGCATTCCGTAAAGCCAGTATCCCCAATTCGTTAGGAATGTGTAGTTGTTCCCCATCCTCATTTTTGACCTCCTGCCTGGCGGAAGATTTTCCGGCTGGGACAGGTTTGGATGGATGGGAGGCCATTTCCGGCACCTGAATGGGATTTTGCTTTACATCGACGTTATCCAGATCCAGATTGCTCGTATCAAACTGGCAGATAATTTCTTCGGTTTTCTTTTTCGTTTTTTTACTCATAAAATTTCGATAACTTTGACGCCAGCGTCAAAAGCTCTTTGATCCCTTGTTATAGGAGAGCCAGAGCTGTTTTTGGATGTCTATATCGACTTTTGGCGGTTCCGTCAAGTTTGCCTATCTATCGTTCTCACCATATTCTATGGCTTCAGGGAACCAGCCGTCCAGATACCCTTGACCCGCAGAACGGGCTATAGCGCCTAGATTACCGCAACGGACCCCCTGTGTCAAATACTCAACCGGAAAGAACAGCCCATTCCCTTGAACCGGATTTGCTAATACCCGTCCGCTAGTTGGTTATATTCTTTTTGATACACCTCCAGATCCTTCTGGCTAAAGAGAACAAAGCGGACTTTCTCGAGCTGTTTTGTTTTTTGCAGAAAATCCTGTACGGTTTGTAAGGCGATCCGGGCCGCGCGTTCGAGGGGAAACCGGTAGGCTCCGGTACTGATGGAAGGAAACGCGATGGTTTGGATTCCGTTTTGTACGGCCATTTGCAGGGAATTCCGATAGGCATTTGCCAGCAAATCATCTTCCCCGCGGCTGCCGTCTTTCCAAATCGGCCCCACAGTATGGATTACATATTTAGCTTTCAGATTTCCTCCTGGGGTAATCACGGCTTCCCCCGTCGGACATTTTCCCTGTCTGGCCACAATTTTCTTACACTCCTCCAGAATCGCCGGTCCGCCGGCCCGGTGAATCGCCCCATCGACTCCGCCCCCGCCCATCAGCGAACTGTTGGCGGCATTCACAATCGCCTCGGTTTCCTGTCGGGTAATATCGCCCTGGATCAGAGTAATTTTACCGGTCATGGAATGGAAAATCCTTTACTCTCAGTTTACAATCACTCGTTTCACCCGGCTGCCGATGGAGATCAGGATTTCATACGGAATCGTCCCGATCTGCTCGGCCATATGATAAATGTCGCAGCAACTGCCCGGCTGGTCGTCGATTACCGTCACCATCATGCCCTCGGCCGGATGGGGAACATTCGATAAATCGATCATCGTCAGGTCCATGCTGATGCGTCCCACTACCGGGGCTTCATAGCTGCCGATCTTTAGCGAGATCCGGTTCGATAGCGAGCGAAACAAACCATCAGCATATCCGAAAGGAATCAGACCGATCAGCATATCGTTCGGGGCGATATAGGTCCCGCCATATCCGCAGGACTGGCCGGCCGCCAGCTTCTTAATCTGAATCAGAGGCGCTTCCACCTTCATGACCGGCTTTAAACCGCAGGACTGGCCGTATGCGCCGGTGGTATAACCATACATTCCGATGCCGCAGCGGATCATATCGTAGTGGGCTTCCGGTAACTGCATGGTCGCGGCGGTGCTCGAAATATGTTTTAGTATGGGAAACTGGGAAAGACCCAGCCGCGTTACCAGTTCTGAGAATACGGCTGTCTGCTGCCGGGCTTTGCTCAGATCCTGATCGTCGGCGTTGGCAAAATGCGAATAGACGCCCGTAATCTGGAACCATTTTTTCTCCCGAATGGCGTGGTACAGGTCTTCAAATTCCTCCGCCAGGCAGCCCACCCGGCCCATTCCCGTATCCACCTTCATCTGCACCGGCAGCGACCGGCTGGTGGTTTCCATATAATCATTGACATACCGCAGGCCCGCCGGGGAACAGATGGTGCAGTGAAATCCCCTGGCCTGCGCCAGTTGCAACAGATCGGGGGCAATCCCTTCATAAAGGGGGGCGAAAACCAGGATCGGTTTCCCTTTGGCAAACGGATAAATGCGTTCCGCTTCTTCAATATTGGAGACCGCAAAGTAATCCGCGTACCCGCCGGCCAGAACCGGAACCAGCAATCGGGCGTTATGCCCGTAGGCATCCGCCTTGACGACCGCACAGAATTTCACCCCAGCAGCACATTTTTTTTTCAAAATTTCTACGTTGTGCTTTAAGTTGACACGATTAATATACGCCTGCACGGTTTTGAGGGAACTGTCCCGCAAACGCAGGGGACCGATTCCATAAAGGCTTTCCAGAGGCGAGTTTATAGGTTTGGCGGCCGGTTTCGATAGCAATCCTTGCGTTTTTTTACTATCCATAATTTATTTCATCCGGAAAACCATTTCCGGATACTATCTCCATTATTCCATGTAAAATCAATATTTAAAACGCCGGCAACCCGCGGCTGCCTTTGATCTTCAGAATGATTCATCCGGATTTATTCGTCAAGAAAAAAATATGCTGGACAGCCGGTTTCCAAACCATCATAATTCTGTTTCCTTATCGGTTTGTTTTACGTCGAAATGGTGTTAGTTTTACGAGTCGGGCAAATGAAAGGATTTGTCTATGTACAAAATCTTGGTCACGGATAAGCTGGCTCAGGAAGGGCTTGATCTGTTAAAAAGCATGGATGATGTGGAAGTCGCCGTTAAAACCGGCATTAGTGAGGATGAACTGGTATCGATCATCGGCGATTACGACGGTTTGATCATTCGCAGCGGTACGCAGGTTACGGCCAAGGTTTTGGAAAAGTGCGGAAAATTGCGCGGGATCGCCCGGGCCGGGGTAGGGGTGGATAATGTGGATGTACCGGTGGCCACCAAGAAGGGGGTCATGGTCATGAATACCCCCGACGGCAACACCATCAGTGCCGCCGAACACACCATTGCCCTGATGATGGCCCTGTCGCGGTACGTGGTCCCTGCCTGTAACAGCCTCAAAGGCGGCAAATGGGACCGCAAGTCGTTTCAGGGGACCCAGCTAAACGGCAAAACATTAGGTGTAGTCGGTATGGGAAGAATCGGTATGGCCGTGGCACGCCGGGCGCTGGGCCTGAAAATGAAAGTCATCGGCTACGATCCCATCGCGATTCCGGAATCCGCCGCTCAGATAGGGATTGAAATGGTCGCGGATCTGAAAGATGTTTGTAAACGCTGTGATTATCTGACGTTACATGTACCTGTAACCGATCAAACCCGCGGCATGATCAATGCGGAGTTGATCGGTTTAATGAAGCCGACCGCCCGGATTATCAATGTAGCCCGTGGGCCGGTCATCAAGGAAGACGATTTATATGCCGCTTTGGCGCAGAAGAAAATCGCCGGCGCCGCCCTGGAG
>JAKQBU010000176.1 GCA_029573975.1 Planctomycetota bacterium | reverse complement strand
TCCAGCAGGTCAGGGATCAGGCGGGCGGCGGGCAGGATGCAGATGTGGAGGGGGGGGGCGACGGAGAGCAGGCGCGGATGATAGGGGGCGGCGGTGAGGACGAGGGAACCGGTTTCGGCCAGGGCCAGGGCGGCGGCGGAGATGGCAGCGGCGGCGGTAAAGGCGGCGGAAACCAAGGTGTCGCTGTCGATAGTGGGGGAAAGGATTTCCAGGTGGGGAATGCTTTGCAGCGAGGTTTTGATATGCAGTGAATCCAGCAGGGGGTCGTCGGCCAGGAGGATGGTTTTCAGATGCAGCCGCTGAATCAGCAGAGATAATTCGTCCCGAAGCTGGGCGGGGCTGTGGACGGGATAGACCTCCATTTTTGCTTCCCGTGCCAAACGAATAAAGCGGTTGGTCAGGTCAGCCTGATTGTTGACAAGCCGGGCGGATTGATATTCCTGGTCCGTGGGCAGGGGAGTGGGGGCGGTTTTGTGAGAGAGGAGGGCGGAGCGGATATGGTTGAGGAAATCATTTTTTGGGGTGTTCATTGCAGCCTCCCATCGGTTTTTTTCCAGAGATCGCGGAATAACTGTTTTTTCGGCAGCGGCAGATCGCGGACGGTGGTCCAGTGGCAGCCGGGAGGCGGTAGGTATTTGACCCAGCCGCGGCGGGCCAGGGGCAGCAGGAGCCGGCGGAGCCACTTCTGGCTGAAGCGATAACGGCTGGGGGAACGATAAAACCAGGTGCAGGTGGTGAGGATGAGTTTGTACCAGAGGGAGCCGCGGCGGCGGGTGATCCGGTCGCGGCGGTGCTGAATGAGGAAGCGGGGCAGGTCAATCCGTGCGGGGCAGCGGTCCAGGCAGGCGCCGCACAGCGAGCATAGTTCGGGCAGGAATTCCGTTTGGCGGTTGGCCGCTTCGAGCAGGGGGGTGATTGCGATGCCGATGGGTCCGGGATAGACGGTGCCGTAGGCGTGACCGCCGATTTTTCGATAGACCGGGCAGATATTGAGGCAGGCGCCGCAGCGGAGGCAGTGGAGCAGGTCGCGATAGGGGCCGGCCAGGATTTCGCTGCGATGGTTGTCCAGGATGACCAGGTGCAGGTGCTGCGGTCCGTCGAGTTCGCCGGATTTGCGGGGGCCGGCGATGATATTGGTGTAGGAGGTGAGCGGGAGGCCCACGGCGCTGCGAACGAGCAATTTGAGCAGGACGGCCAGGTCGCGGGGGGAGGGGATGACCTTTTCCATCCCCATCAGGCCGATCAGGACGGGCGGGCGGGAAATAGTCAGGCGGGCGTTGCCTTCATTTTCCACCACGACGAGGCTGCCGGTCTGGGCGACGGCGAAGTTGACGCCGACGATGCCGAGGTCGGCCTGGCGGAATTTTTCGCGGAGATACTGGCGGGCGATGGCGGTGAGTTCGGCTGGTTCTTCGGTGTATTGCGACCGGAGTTTATTCTGGAACAGGGTGGCCACTTCCTGCCGGGATTTGTGGATCATGGGGGTGATGATGTGGCTGGGGCGGTCATCGTCCAGTTGCAGGATGAACTCGCCGAGGTCGGTTTCGATGGTTTCAATGCCGGCGGCGGTGAGGGCGGGTGTCAGCTCGATTTCTTCGCTGGTCATACTTTTGGATTTGATACAGAGATGGCAATCGTGCTGGCGGGCGATGTCGAGGATGATCTCTCGCGCCTGCCGGGCATCCCGTGCCCAGTGAACTTGGGTACCGAGCGATTCCAGGTTATCCGCCAGTTGCCGCAGCAGTTCATCGAGATGGTCGATGCTGTATTGCTTGATTTTTTGGGCCAGGTGCCGGAAGGAATCCGGGTCGCCCAGTTGGGAAAGGCTGTCGATGACCCGCTGGGTGCGGCGGGTGGTACATTCCTCGAAGGCATTTTGGAGGTGCGGATTTTCGAGGGTGGAGCGGATGGATTTTTTGAAATTGTGGCTGGGGATCATGGGTTTTCCTCCCGGATATCCTCCATCAGGCCCAGGGATTCGGCCAGGAGTTGGGCGATGTGGACAAACCGGACCGGAATCTGATGGCGGTGACAGTAGCCGGCGATATTCAGGGTGCAGCCGCCGTCATTGACTACGACGGTGTCAGCGCCGGTGGCGATGATACAGGCGGCTTTGTCAGCGACCAAAGCCCGGCTGATTTCGGGCATTTTGACGGCGAAGGTGCCGCCGAATCCGCAGCACTGGTCCATTTTGTCCAGCGGGAGGTATTCGATGCCTTCGATGGAGCGGATGAGGTCGATGGTGGCCTGGGGAGGCAGGTCGATGCCGCGGCTGTGGCAGGAATAGTGGTAGGTTACTTTACCGGAGGCACGCGGTTTGCGGATTCGCAGGTCGGCGTGGAGGATTTTCGTGATGAATTCGGTGAACTCGAAGGTTTTGGCCACCAGGTTTTGGATCCGGGGCAGGTCGGGGTCGTTTTGGAAGAGGAGTGGGTAATAGTCGCGGATCATGGCGGTGCAGGAGGCAGAGGGGGAGACTACACAGGGGCTGTCGGCGAAGGTGTTGAGGAAATGGCGGGCCAGGACGCGGGCCTGATCGTGATAGCCGTTGTTGAATTGCGGCTGGCCGCAGCAGGTCTGGTTGGTGGGCAGGTCCACCTGGCAGCCGAGGAAACGCAGCAGGCGGACCGCAGCCAGGGCAGCATGGGGGAAGAAGCTGTCGGTTAAACAGGTAGTAAAGAGTGATACACGAGAAGGAATCGTAGTGGTTTTAACGTTGTCCATCAAATACCTGTCGGCAATGGTACCTTATCCAATAAACTGGCCATCCAGCCGAGACAGTATAATACGGTATCGATTGGATGGCCAGAAGGAATATTGAGTCTGTGTATCTTTATATATTCCGGATTACATCGAAATTTCCGGTGGAACCGAACGAGGTCTTGATGTCACCGGCGGAATAGAAGCCGAAATTTTCACCGCTGCCAGTGAGAATGGTATTGCCTTTTACTTTCATCATGCCGCTGCCGGCGGAATATTTGGCACCGCTGGGAAGGAGGCTGTAAAGGCCGGCGTAGATATTTTCGGTCATGGCACCGGAGGCGACATAGGTATTGCTGAAGGTGCCGCCAAAGCTAAAGCTGCCAATGGTGCCGGTTTGCAGGGTGTCATCCAGGTAGGAGGCCAGATCGGTACCGATGTCATAGCCAGCCAGGACAAAGGAATCGGTGACATTGTTTTTGATTTTGACCTTGCCGATGGTATTTTGGGCGCTGATCAGGGCCTGATCGAGATTCAGGGCGCTGATGGACTTGATGCTTTATGCCCGGATCGTGCCGCTGATATCTCCCTTGACGGCGATATTCTTAATAGCGGCACTGTCCAGGCTGTCGGCGATCACATCGGCGCCCAGATTGCCGGCGGAGATTTTGACCATGTTAATGCTGGAAGCCATCAAGGCCCCGCTGCTGTAGGAGGCGGCCTGGAAACTCTTGACGGTACCGGCCAGATCGAAGGAGACGTTATTGTAAATGGAATTTACCTTGATGTTCATGGCTTTCGAAGAAGCGGCATCGGTTCGGATGTCCACGTTATCCATGATATTGTTCATGAGCAGTTTATTGAGTGAGCCGTTGATGTCGATTTCAAAGTAACCAGCATCGGTAAGCCCCTGGCTCAGGGAAACCATCGGAGCG
>JAKQBU010000163.1 GCA_029573975.1 Planctomycetota bacterium | reverse complement strand
CTGCCCATCCGCTCCTCCAACTGCCGCTGCTTCTTATCCGTTACCCCGAAATTCACCTTTCATCCCCTTATTCAATATGCATCAACGGATCCACACCATACCGCTTTGAGATCAGGGCATCCGCTTCGGCCAACTCATCCGTGGGAATCACGACCAGCGGATTATTCAGCTCAAATTCAATCGTGTGAAATCGCAGCATGGCCCCGCCCTGCAGTGCCTCCGCGATATCCTGTAAACGGCTCACTTCCTTGCCGTCGAACTTGCTGACCACAATCTGCCGCAGATCCTTATACCCCTGGTTGATATCCGCCGGCAGTACATAGCTAAGCACGATCACCTCGCGGCGCTGCTCCGTCGGCAGGAAGGCCAAGTCCTGATAATAATGGTACAAATGAGCCGAAACCTTCCCGCTCCAGCCCTCGCCCCAGGCCTTCATATACTCCCGCGTCAGCCGCTGCAGGATATACCCGCCCACCACGATATATTCCGGCTGCCGGTCATATTCATAATACGGCACCAGCATCGCCTCGGCGGGAATCGCTTTCGACTCCGCCTCCACCTGTACCTGCTGCCCCTCGCGCCAGACCGTGAACGAAACCGGCTGCCCCGCCGTCAGGCTGGTAATAAGATGGAGAAAGCCGATCTGACCGTATCGCTCATGCCGGATCTGCCCCCGTCCATCAATGGCAACGCCGTTGATTGCCAGAATCACATCCTGGGCCTTGAGGCTGTCGCAGCCGCTGCCCAGCGTATAAGCCTCTTTGACATAGACGCCCGATTTCATATCGGCGGGCATCTTCAAATAATTGCGCATGGTCGGGTCCAGCAATTCATCCGCCTCGAAACCGGTGGCGGCAAAACCGGCGTAATTGCCGTCGGCGGCATCAGCAAGGAATTTACTGATGATCTCACCGGGGATCACCCCCGATTCGTCGGAACCGCTCTTATACCAGCAGCCCAGCCCGATCGGCTTGCCGTCCAGAAAAAACAGCTCCGCCCGCCCGGTCGGCCGCGAGGCGTTGGTAATGACAAACAGCAAAAACTCCGCATACGAAGTTACGGAATTTTCCGTCCGGGCATGGTCGATGTAGCCCCGGCCGTTGTAGATGCGTCCGTCCTCGTCCAGCCAGTAAAAGGCGATTTCCGCCCCTTGCTGGAAATCCGGCTGAAAGGCAACCGGCTGGAGGGGCGCGGTCATGGCCTGGCGGTCCAGCTCCAGCAGGCACAGGTTGCTTTCATAATCAATCACCTTCACCTTGGCGGGGATGTATTCATTCTGGCCGTAGCGGCGGGCCCGGATATAGGCACTGTTGGCCACGTTATAGGCGGTGGTCAATACCTCATACTCCCCCACCGCACAGGCATACCCGGACCCCTGCTCAACCTCCTGATGGCGCCAGGGCCGCGCCTGATCGTAGGCATAACTGGATAATTCCAGATAGACCAGGGAATCTTTGAGGGACTCGTTTAGGGCAGTCTGGTCTGCCGCACGAATAGTGAGTGGGAAAAACGCGGCGGCCAGAAACGTAAACAGGATGGCAAGCATAGTTAATTTTTTCATTGCGGATTCTCCAGTCGGGCCGGTGCGGGCACCCGGTATTTGTCCAAAATTTCCTGCTGGCGGGCACGGGCCTGCCCGGCGTCGATTATCAACGGGCGATCATCCCCCATAAATTCGATGGTGCAATAGCCCTCCTCCGCCGCTGCCACCGCCTGATTTACATCCGCCAGGCTCCAGACCGGCTGGCCATTGATGCTCTTGACCGGCAGATGCTGGAAGGGGTCGGCATACGAATTCACCACATCGGGCAGGATTTCCGACATCACCACATATTCCTTTCGCGGACGGTCCGTATTCAAATCCGTCGAAAACACAAACAAATACCGCAGATAATAAGGAATATCCCGGATCCAGTTCTGCCCCCACGTCTCCAGATAATTCCGCGTCAGCGGCACAAACGTCAGCCCCGCATACACCACATACGGTGGGGGGGCATCATACCGGCGGGCAAAGTCCAGCACCGGCCGGTTCAGGGCGATCGTCGCCTCCCGCTCCATCCGCTCCCCCGCCCGGTAAAACGTAAGCTTCACCTTCTCCCCCAACTGCTTCCGTTCGATCACCTCCGACATATGGACCCGCAGCCCGTCGATCCAGACCTTCCCGTCGTTGTCGATATCATACTCGTCAATCCGCGTAATCACATCCCCCGGATTGAACATCTCCTCCATGGAACTGTGCATCATGGTTTTGATCACCACAATCCCCTCCTGATCTGCCGGCACCTGTAAATATTCCTTGTAGCTGGGGCTGTGCAGGCCCAGATAAAACTGAAACCCCAGCGAACCGTACCCGTCATATTTCCCGTCGCCGATGTCTTCCAGAAAATGCCCGATCACGGTCGTGGGTATCATATACCCGATATTATCCCCGCCTGCCAACCCCTGAAAGGC
>JAKQBU010000465.1 GCA_029573975.1 Planctomycetota bacterium | reverse complement strand
AATCAGTAATCCGCTGCACACATTCCGCCTGAATTTGATCTGATTGATCGACGGGAACCGAGAGGAATTTGACCTCGATGCCGGCCTGGCGCAATTCATCGAACTGTTGAAGGGTGACCTCACCCCATACAGCGAGTTTTTCTATCTGCTGGTGCAGGGAAACCAGTTGGTTGGACCATTCGATGGTGCTTTGCTGAATCTGCAAAGTTTCGGCTACCACATCGAGGGGTTTTATATTCGGTTTTTCGCCGGCCGGCTCCTGCTGCCTGAGGATTTGCAGGGTGCGCTGGAGGCGTTCGATCTGAGCCAGTATTTTTTCATCGGGCAAGGCCTGATGGGGTTCGACGGGGGATAAATGAATGACGGCCAGATGACGCAGACGCTCCATCAACTCTTGCCGGTCGGCAGCGGAAACAACGACATAGACTTTGCTCATGGGAACGATCATACAGTTTGGGGCTCCTGGTGGTTCGGCTTATCATCCATGCCGCCAAAAACCTCCGATTCCGAGAGTTTGGATTTGGCGATTTTCGCCCGTCCGACGGCGGCGGTCATTTCGTCACCGAGTTTAATCCGAATCACGCGAATGATTTCGCGGGCTTCGGGGATCTTCACTTTTTCGAACAAATTCACCCGCTGGGTGATTTTGGTTAATTCTTTTTGAAGGAGCTGATACTGCCGGTCCACGATTTCCATGCGTGCCTTAGCTCGGTTGACCTCTCGCAGGTCGAGAAGAGCCCGATCCACCCAGGCGGGCGTGGCAAAAAGGGTATAGGTCGGGCGGGTAAAAATCACGTCCTCAAATACGGGAACATTCACACCGGCGATATTCAGGGTACTCGTGCGGATTTCCTGCGGCCGGGCCAGGGCCGCCACATCGATGCCGGCGGGATCCGCCAAAATCTGCCGGTATCCATTGAATTTTTCAGCCGCCGCCTTGATATCACGGGCGGCTTCCTTTCGCTGCTGATCCACCTGCCGGAGGGAAATCTGCAACTGTTGCTGTTTGAGTTTGAGCATGGGCAGATAGCGCTGAAAGCGAACCAGGGCGTCGCGATAGCGTTTCAGTTCCGGCCGTGTTAATTTTACTTTAGCTGCCATAGTTCCTATAGCACTGCCCTACGCGGGCAGGAATGTATTGATTATTTTTTCGGCCAGTGGGCCTCGATAATAGCCCGGCGAATCCCGGTCTCGGCCGGTTCGAAGCATTCGGCGAGGATGTCCCAGCAGCGGTCCAGGGCTTCAAAGAGGGGGATATTGACGGACAGTTCCATAATATTCTTTTCAAAGAGAACGCCGTACTTGAGCAATTTATGGTCCCAGGGAGACATTTCGAAGCCCATATCCCGTTTTTCGCGGCTCTCGCGGCAGAGGGCATAGAGCTGGATACAGGCATCCATGATGGCCCGGTGGTCATCGCGGGTTTTGCCGTTGACCTGCTGCTTGAGCCGGGAGAGGGAGCCAAAAGGCTCGATGCGCCCGTTACGGAGATAGAACTGCCCTTCGGTGATATAGCCGGTATTATCTGGGACAGGATGCGTGACGTCATCGCCGGGCATGGTGACACAGGCCAGAATGGTCATGGAGCCGGCCCCATCGAAATCGACGGCTTTTTCGTAGCGGCGGGCGAGCTGGGTATAGAGGTCGCCGGGATAGCCGCGGTTGGAGGGAATCTGCTCCATGATGATGGAGATTTCCTTGAGAGAATCGGAGAAGGCGGTCATATCGGTCAGCAGGACCAGCACCCGCTTGTTCTGAAGGGCGTACTGTTCTCCTACCGCCAGACACAGGTCAGGCACCAGCAGACACTCCACCACCGGATCGGCGGCGGTATGAATGAACATAATCGTTCGTCCCAGCATGCCGCCTTTTTCGAAGGTATCCCTGAATTTGAGATAATCATCGTGCCGCAGTCCCATACCGCCGAGAATGATGATATCGGCGTTGGCCTGCAGACCGACCCGGGCCAGCAGTTCATTGTAGGGTTCGCCGGCCACGGAGAAAATGGGCAGTTTCTGGGATTCCACCAGCGAATTGAAAATATCAATCATGGGAATACCGGTATGCACCATTTTGTCGGGCATGCGGCGGCGCACGGGATTGACGGTGGGCGAGCCGATATTCACCTTGTGATCGTCCAGAATCGCCCGGTTATCCCGCGGGCGGCAGGCCCCGTCGAAGACCCGTCCGAGCAAATCATCGGTAAAAGGAACCTGCATGGGGCTATTGAGGAACTGGACGCGGTCTTCGGTGGAAACGCCCTGGGTGCCGGCGAAGACCTGCAGGCTGACCTGGTCGCCTTCGAGCCGGATGACCTGGGCCAGGGAGGATCCGCGTTTGGAGCTGATCACAGCCAGTTCGTCGTAGCCGACGCCGGTGGCGGTAACGGTAATGACATTTCCGGCGATCCGGGTAATTTCATCGTAATATTTTCGCATAATTATTTCCCTTTGGCAGCGATAAAACTGTCAATCTGTTCCAGTATTTTGTTATATTCCTCACTATCCTGGGCGGCGAAATTCCAGTTTCGGAATAAATCGGAAATTTTCACCATGAGCTGGCGGGCCTGATCTTTTTCCTGCACTTCCAGGGGCAATTCGAGAACAGTGAGGACCTTGTCAAAAACGAATTGCTGCCGCTGGGCGGGGGTGGCGGCATCGACGGCGTCAAAGGCATTCTGCTGGAGATAGCAGTTGTCGAAGAAATCGGCCTTGAGGGCGACCAGATAATCATCGACGGAGGTTCCTTCTTCGCCGACGACGGTCATCATCTGACGGACTTCATTGCCGCGCCGCAGCACCCGGCGGGCTCGGATGACTTTATCCGGATCGATGATGCCGGTGTATTTACTCCAGGAATCGAGGGGGTCGATGGAGGGATAACGCCGGGCATCGCTGCGGGCTCGCGAGAGGCCATGAAAGGCCCCTACCACTTTCAGGGTGGCCTGGGTAACCGGTTCTTCAAAGTTTCCGCCGGCGGGACTGACCGTGCCGCCAATGGTGAGAGAACCAAACGAGCCGTCGGTAAGTTCCAGAGCGCCCGCCCGTTCATAAAAGGCGGCGATCCGGCTTTCCAGATAGGCGGGGAAGGCCTCTTCCCCGGGGATTTCTTCCAGCCGGCCGGATACTTCCCGCATGGCCTGTGCCCAGCGGGAGGTAGAATCCGCCAGGAGCAGGACATTCAAGCCCATCTGGCGATAATATTCCCCCAGGGTGGCGGCGGTATAAACCGAAGCCTCCCGGGCTGCGACCGGCATGGCGGAAGTATTACAGATGATAATCGTGCGTTCCATGAGGCTTTTACCGGTACGGGGGTCGATCAGTTCCGGGAATTCGCGCAAGGTTTCCACCACTTCGCCGGCCCGTTCGCCGCAGGCGGCGATAATCACAATATCTACTTCGGCGTGGCGCGAGGTAATCTGCTGGAGGACGGTTTTTCCCGCGCCGAAGGGACCGGGAATACAATAGGTACCGCCGCGCACGACCGGGAACATGGAGTCGATAATTCGAATCCGGGTGACCAGCGGTTCCTGGGGCATGAGGCGGCGCCGGCAGAGATTCAAGGGAATTTTCACCGGCCATTTCTGCTGCATGGCAACGGGAAAAATATGGCCGCTTTTGTCTTTGAGCTGGGCAATCGGGTGGTTAACGGTATATTCACCCGGTTCAGCGATATTTTCGATTCGATATTCCTGATTCATCCGAAAGGGAACTTTAATCTGATGGGTAAAGATTCCTTCGGGAACGGTGCCGAGGGTATCGCCGCCGGTTACCGTTTGCCCCGCCTGAGCGGCGGGAGTAAATTGCCAGCAGGTCTCCGCAGATAAGCCGTTGATATACTTGCCCGGTTCCAGGAAGAATCCGATCTGGGCGGCCAGTTGGGGCAGGGGATTTTGCAGACCATCGTAAATCTGCCCCAGCAATCCCGGTCCCAGCACCACCGAAAGCATTTCTTCCTGAAATTCCACGACATCGCCGACTTTCAATCCGCGCGTTTCTTCAAAAACCTGAAGATCCACTACCCGGCCCCGTACCCGGATGACTTCACTCAAAAGTTTAGCCCCGTCATACCGCAGGCAATGGCCAATCGAATTTTGAAAAACCTGGCCGTTGGTTTCCGCGATCACCAGATTTCCATATACCGCAACAATTCGTCCATTCACTCAATTACCCTTTCCAGCTTGGTAATGAAATTTTGTTCTTAAACTGTATTTTCCTGGATTTCCGTCTTCTGGAGTCGATGCCAGCGAATCAGAATCATCAACTGGGCGGCATAGGCCAGCACTTCATTGTTGTTAAATCGAAACCAGGATTCATGCTCTTTGAGCCATTTCCAGCGTTGGCCGTCGAGTATTCGTTCCCCCTGCAAAGGATTTCCGGCCTGCGCCCACTCCGACAGCAGGGAGTTGAAATCCTGGTCGGGATCGGCTAGATCCGGAGCAATCTGGTAGCCTGTCGGATCCAGATCCAACGATTTGGCCCGGGCCAGGACCAGGGCATTCCGCAGCGCTACTTCCTGAGCGATCCAGCGGGAAAGAAAAGAACTATTGTTTTTTTTCGCCCGCTGCGCGGCCCAGTAATAATAAGCTGACCAGATCTGGTCTTCGAAGATTCGCCGGGCCGCATCCGGGGAATCGGCGGTCAAAAAAACCGGAAGAGGCTGGTCGCCCCGGGCCTGAGCCGTCGAGAGAATCACCAGGTCCAAATCGGAAATCTGACCGGCCAGAAAGGCCTGCCGCTGCACGAGATCATCCCCGAGAAAAAGGATTTCCAGCAATTTGGTGATGGTCGCGCTGGCCGAGGCCATTTGGAACATTCCCTGCCGGGAAATTGGCGGAATACTCCCCAGCTCCCCCAGACCCGGCAAGGCAGATAAAAGATAATAATGGATCCCAGACATTCCCAAAAGTCCTTACTGCCTGAGGTTTTTCCCTACCTGATCCAGAAGCTGATTCAGGCCGGGACTTACAAAACGCATGAGTATGGCCACCACCGATTCGACGGTTACCTCAATGGTAGCACCATCTACCTGATATTCAAAACCGGCCTGCTTGAGGGTACCTTTTAAATCGATATTTATCTTTTTCTGCAGAACAGAATCCAGAGCGGCACGATGGGTTTCATCGATGGCCCATTCAATCAGTTTTTTGTGCTGGTCCGGGGTAAGATTGATTTTAATATCTCGAATATTTTCGTGTTCTTCATGGGCATACTGCAAAATGATATCCCGCAGCAGAGATATCAGAAAATTTGAATCATCCAAGTGCTGTTTCACAGTTCCGGCCAGTATGGCCTGGAGAATCTGTTTGATTTTATCGCGCAGGGTTAAAATGGCATCCCGGGCCGCCAATTGCAGTTCGTTTCGGCCTTTTTCCAGGGCGGATGCGGCCTGGTCCTGAGCTTGGACGAGGATGCGCTGAGCCTGCTGCCGGGCGTCCTGGAGGATATGTTCGGCCTCTCTGCGGGCTTGGGCACGAATTTTTTCGGCCTCTGCCTGACCGGCCTGAATCCCCTCTTGGTGTAACCGGGATACGAATGTTTCAATACTTTCAGTCATAAGGAAACCTCAACTGGCAAAATTCCAGTAAAATCTTATCTTAACCAAATAATTTTCGCTAAATTAGCGACTTTTATTACATCTGGCAATAGATTTTTGTATAAAGAATAACTGGATATTCGGGAAAGATAGACAATTTCTTTCCCCTTCCCCTGAAATTTGGCTGGAATAGGCAATCAGGACGAAAAGGGGCAAAGGGGACGTTGGGGATCAACTCTCTTTAGCATGCAATTGCCGCTGGTCCAGGGTTCGCCAGATAAGCTTGGCAACCGAGGTGGGAATGAGCTTTTCCGTGCTGCAGATGACATCATAATGCTTTGGATCCTCGATATCTTCACCGAGGAAGCTTTTGACAAAGCCTTTTTGGGCTTGGTCGATTTTTTTCACTTCGGCCTGAGCATCTTTCAGAGGAATATTTTTTTCTTTGGCCCAGCGCTCACATCGCAATTCATAAGGTGCTGTCACACGCACACTTATACCTTTATCATGAGGAAGCACCAGTCCGGCGGCCCGGCCAATAATAATGGCTTTTTTATGCTGGGCAATAATGAGCAATACATTAACCAGGTGGCGGCAATAATCGGTCTGCTTTTCCGGACGGTCTTTAAAGAGGGAGGTAAGCCAGTTGCTCATCCAGACAGAGGTGTTTTCATCAATGCTTTCAACCACTTCCTTGTGCACATTCATGTTTTCGGCCATATAATCAAGGATTTCCTTGTCATAAACCTGCCAGGTAAGCAAATCGGCAAGAATGGCAGCAACTTCTTCACCGCCGCTGGCAGGTTCCCGGCTGATGGTAATATAGTCAATTTCAGCCTGGCCTTCGTCCAGGTGAGGTAATTTCAAGTCTTTACCCTGCTCGGTGTGCCACTGTTCAATGCGTTTATCCACCAAACGGCCTATCCCATTGTTACTCGAATCAGCAATTGGCATAAATACCTCTTTTTAAATAGAATACAGCATGATCAGACAGGATCTTTACCTGTTTTTATTATATCTGCCACAAAAAGCGTTGCCAGAAAAAAATCTGGACGCTATGGATTTCCTGTGATAAGGTAGAGAAAATTTGCTAATGAGAATCATGAAAAAATGGATTGTGCAAAGGTTTTCTGTTGCATTGTTGGGGAAATTCGAGTAAAAGTTTCCCGAACTAACGGTATTTGTTTGAACATATATCTTTCAGGAGTAATTCTTTATGGATAGTTCGGTGTTTTTTGGTCAATTGGGCTTGGGGCTGACATTAGGTCTGGGAGCGTTGGGCAGCGCGTTGGGAATCGGTGCGGCAGCCACAGCCGCAGCCGGGGCTTGGGCCAAAGATGCCAAGGCGGGAAAACCGCTGAACTTTTCCTATATTATTCTTACCGGTATGCCGCTGTCGCAGACCATTTATGCCTTTATTTTAATGCTTATCGGACTCAAAGGGGGGATTGTCGATAATCCGGCCATTGTTGCGGCTCATGGCGGAACCATGTTGGGAATCGCCCTGGGGTGCGGCATAGCGGAATTTATTAGTGCCTGGGCACAGGGAATGATCGGAGGGGCAGCCTGCCGGGCATTATCAGAAAGCGACGGCAAGGGCCTGGCCTTTATGATTATCACCATGGGGATTGTCGAGACGGTGGGATTGTTCGGAATGGTATTCATGCTGTTCATGATTCCCAAATAGAAACCACGGAAATCCGGATTTCATCAGCAGAAATCCCTTTTTTATAAAATGCTATTATTGCACAGCGGAGTGACCTGAATGCCAGGGACTACGCTGCTGACATTGCTGGAGAAGAGTTTGCAGGTCGGCCATATTAATGGCCCCGTCAAAATTGATATCGCCCGCCGAATAATCCTTTTGCGGATTCTGGGAAACCGGTTGTGAGTTAGTCTCCCGCCAATAAAGCAGCAGTTGGGTAACATCCTCCTGATTAACCAGTCCATCGAGATTCAAATCCCCGGCCAACTGGTCGCCCTGCCAGTGAGAGTCCACCTCGGAAAAGGCCAGGGCGAAGGTTTCGTAGTCAGCAGGATGATCCGGAGCAGGAATGCCCCGCACGACCAGGGCGACATACTGTTCGGTGGGATTCTGAAAATAGATATGTTCGAGATTATCGACGGGGCTGTCTGAGTAATCTACCATGGTATCCAGATGTCCAAAATCATTCACCGTCCATAATTCCAGACGCAGGTCATTCAGAGGCAAGGGGCGGTAAATCCCTTTGATTTCATAACTGAGGTACCAGCACAGGGTAGCGTGAAAGTACCGGCCCGGCAGGATTTTGTTGGGCAGGAAATAGACCCGGAGTGATTCGGGATCGTCGGGGAGTAAGCTGAGGCGATTCAGAACCCAGCCCATATTTTCGTTGCTAGCCGGGCCGTTAAAGGGCCCGGCCATCAACTGCTGATAGGAGGCCATGACATTGACCAGCCCGGCCCCCTGCTGATAATCCAGCGGCACCGCGGCGTCGTCATTGGGATCCACCAGGCCCTTATGCCAGCCGAGCAGTTTTTGGGCGCCGTTGAGCAGCAGGGCTTTGATGAGGCGGGGATCGTCGCCGTCGGGAATCATATTTTGGCGGGCGGCATCAATGAGCAAGGCGGCCGCACCGGCGACCTGGGGAGCGGCAAAGCTGCTGAAACTTTTGGATTGCCGGTCATAGCAATAGTCGGTGAGAGAATCGGCGCTAGGCCCCAGGCTGAAACCGCAGGCAATCAGGTCGGGCTTGCACCGGCCGTCGCCGGTGGGACCGAAGCTGCTGTCCTGGGGAGCCGGCGGACCGGCATAGCGGAGATTTTCGGGAAACCGGCCCAGATTGCTGGCGGTCCCGACGCTAATTACATTGTACCCCCAGGAGGGCTTGCTGATGCCGGGGAAAGCGCTGGTTCCGTTGCCACAGCCGGCGACCATCACCGTGCTGTCGCGTTCCACGAGGGCGTCGATGCCCCACTGCCACCACATGGTAATGCGGTCCGAGGCATCGGTTCCCCAGCTTATACTCAGGACATCGTCGTTGAGGGTGGGGGAAGCAACCTGGGCGGCCTGCTTATAGATAAACCAGTTGGCTTCATAGACATGGGCGGCGGCGTCCGGCACGAGTCCCCGGTAGGTAAAGGCCCCCAAACCGTTCAGGGCGGCCAGCTCATCATAGCCGAACAGGATCCCGGCGATCATGGTGGCATGGCGGGAATAACAGGGGGGCCGATGGGGATTGTCGTAGTAATACAAACCATCCAGGTTCAACTGCGAAAAGGCCCGATGCTCGAAGTTGGGTAAAAAGGCATAGCAGGGCTGATTGGCATCGCTGATTTCGGGCAATTCCACCAAGCCGACACTCACCAGTTGGCCGGTCAGGTCCGGCTGGATGGCAATCAGTTCCCGAACTCCAATGGTATCCAGTCCAGCCGGTTCGGTGTTGAGCTGTGCCCAGGCGGGAGAGGAACCCTGTACAATCCACCAGAGGGCGAATAAGGCATTCCCAATACCAATAAAGCGTTTTTTCATCATCAACCTGGCTTATGGAAACCAAACTACGTTTCACATGGTTTTTATTATACCAGACCGAGGGCCGCCTGACCAGCCCTTTTCTTTGCCGGGGATAGAGCGATTGCATGATGAACTGTAAATCCAATCGTTCCAATCGTTTTTGGATTGAAAAAACGGGAAAACTACCTAAAATAACACCCATCTGAGCCGCTGAAAAACGCATCGGGCAATGGATCCGGAAGTGGTTTTCAGGGAAAGGAAAACTATGGCTGAAAAACTGATCATTCATGATATTTCAATGATGCTGGAGAACGGGATGCTTTCGTATCCCAAGGATGTTCCCTATCGGCGGCAGTTGCAGCGGGACCTTGAAGAAGGGGAAAACTCGAATGTCTCGTTCGTGGAGATGTCGGCCCATACCGGCAGCCATGTGGATTCGCCCCGGCATTATTACCCCAAGGGGTATGGGGTGGAGCAGATCCCGCTGGAGAGCCTGTACGGGCCGGCCTGGGTGGCTGACTGCACGGGACTGGCGGCGGTGACAGCGGAGGTTTTGAAGGAGCGGGTGCCGGCCGGGACGAAGCGGCTGCTTTTGAAGACGGATAATTCTCAGGAACTGGCGAAAAATCCGCACGGTCCCTTCCGCCGTGATTTTATCTATCTGGACGGCTCCGGAGCCCGGTTTGCCGTGGAACAGGGAATCCAGATTGTGGGTATCGATTATCTCAGTATTGATCAGTCGGGTCTGCGGGAGAAACCGGCGCATCATATCCTCCTGCAAAATAACATTATCATCCTGGAGGGGATTCTGCTGGCGGATATTGAGCCGGGCGAATATTTTCTGGCGTGCGGGCCGTTGAAGATGGCGGACTCGGACGGCGCGCCGGCTCGGGTGGTGCTGATCGAGATGTAAAGCCGAAAGGCAAGGGTGTAACTCATGATGTATAGCCGATTGCACAAAAAATATTATGCTAAACGTGTTTTCCTTTCTGTTGTCTTTCTTGTGGTAACGGCCCACCTGTCTAGTGGTGAAAATATCGAAGAACAGCCCGGTTATTTAAAAAGTGAACTTATTTTTCCACTGGATGACAAACCGACACCCAACTGTCACGCTTCCACCATCGTTGCGAATAAAGAGAGAGAGCTGGTAACTTCCTGGTTTGGCGGTACGGAGGAAGGAAATCCCGACGTTGATATCTGGGTGTCACGATATGCCGGGGGGAAGTGGTCAAAACCGGTGGAAGCGGCAAACGGGGAATGGGTTCTGGGCCGGCGTTTTCCCTGCTGGAATCCGGTGCTGTTCCAGCCGCGGAATGGCCCGCTCCTGCTCTTTTTTAAAGTAGGTCCATCCCCCCGCGATTGGTGGGGAGAATGGATGATCTCGGAAGATGGCGGAAAAACCTGGAAAGAAAGGCAGTGCCTGCCCAAGGGCGGGATCGGCCCGGTAAAGAACAAACCGATACAGTTGCAGGATGGCACCATTCTTTGCCCCTCGAGCAGTGAACATGACGGCTGGAGAGTACATTTCGAACGCACCGCCGATCTGGGGAAGACATGGGAAATCATCGGCCCCCTCCCTGCCGATCAAGAGTTTCAGGTTATTCAGCCCTGTATTCTCACGTATCCCGATGGCCGGATGCAAGTATTGTGCCGGACAAAAAATAAAAAGGTAATTGCCCAGAGCTGGTCGCAAGACGGGGGTACTACCTGGAGTCCCGTGGCCGCGACGGAATTGCCCAACCCCAATTCCGGGATAGATGCTGTCACCCTTTCGGACGGCAGGCAACTGGTAGTGTATAATCCCATCACCAAAGGGCGCAATATATTGAGTGTTGCGATTTCTGCCGATGGGGCGAAATGGAAGGAAGTCATGAAGCTGGAGGAGGAAACGGACGGTGAATTTTCCTACCCGGCGGTCATACAAACGGCAGATGATAGGGTACATATTACCTATACCTATAATCGGGTCAGCATTAAACATGTCGTTATCGATCCCAAAATTTTTTAGGATAACGCCGCCGTAACGGCTTTTGGATGAAACTTGCGTACGATGCTGCAGATCAATGATACAATATCGATTGAGGATAAACTCCTCCAGATCAAGTTTGTCCGGTCGAGCGGGCCGGGCGGGCAGAATGTCAACAAGGTGAATACCTGTGCGCAGCTTAGTTTTGATCTGAAGCATTGTGAAGTTTTGCCGCCGGGTGTAAAAAACCGGCTGAAACGGCTGGCGGGGACCCGGCTGACCTCCCAGGAGGTGATTCAGATCGAATCGGACTGTTTTCGGGAACAATCGCGAAATCGCCAGGATTGCCTGAACCGTTTGCGAGAATTGATTCAAAAGGCTCTGATCCGTCCTAAAATTCGCATATCAACCAAGCCGACCAAAGCCTCGCGCCAGCGCCGGCTGGACAGCAAAAAACAACGCAGCCGGGTGAAATCCCTGCGGGGCAGACCGGACGTGAGTGAGTAATATTATTAACCATGCCCGGCAGATCCCGTTTGGTCCAAGGTTTCTGCCGGGCATAGTGTAAAGAGAAAGCACAATCTCGTTTAATTCGTAACGGGGGTAATTTGAATGATTTTGACGCCGTGGGTGGGGGTCTTGACGGAGATGCTGTAGGTGTTGCCAGTCCGCTGGGCGGTGTCGGCGCCGGTAATCTGATATTCCAGTCCCTCGTTCAGGCCGATCTCGGAGAGGTCGAACTGGAAGGCCAGTGGATCGAGGGAATCGAGCAGATTGAAGCAGACGATGACGGCGGCGTTCTGGTCCGGCAGGGTGTGGGCGTGGAAGGCCTCGTCGATGCCGTAGAACTCACCCTGCGTGAAGAAGGGCTTGAGGCTCAGGTAGGTCTGCATGGCGTCATGGTGGGCCTGCCGGGCGACCGGGTCGCTGTGGGTGCCGCCGATGCCCAGATGGCGGCAGGTGCTGGCAAACCACCAGAAGCCCAGGGCCTTTTCATTATCGGTACGCAGATCGATGTGGAGGTAAATCGGGATGTTGTAGGCCAGATTGACGTAGTAGAGGTTCATGGCCCGGCGGGAGTTGACTTCGGCGAGGGTGTAGGACATATATTCATAGCCCCAAAGCACATTGAAGGAGCCGGGCTTGGCGTGCAGGATGTAGGTGGGGCAGTAGCGGGAGCAGCCGGGGCCGATGACGGGATCGTGCAGTTCGATCACGACATTGGGGTGAACGGCGTGGAGCTGCTGGCAGATACTCAGGGTGGCGTTGAGCTGGTCCTGGTGGGTGTTGGGGATCGCGTGGCCGTGCGCCGGGTTGGTGCAGCCGCCGACGAACCAGTTGCCGTCGAACATGACGAAATAGGCCCCTTCGTTGGTTTCATAGCCATTGCAGGTGGCAATCAAGCGGGCGGCTTTTTCCGCGGCGTAGGTGGTGCTGGAGCCGCACAGGCCGCCGTCGGGGCGTTTGCAACTGGCGGGGTAGGAGGACGGATCGGACCAGGCGGCCAGGGGGGTGTGGAGGGCCAGGGCCAGTTCGTGGTCATGGCCGACGGCCATGGCGTCGATGAAGTCCTCTTCGGGGCCGAGGCGATAGGTGCCGCCGCTGCTCAAGTAGGTGCCCCAGAGGTTGGAGCCGAAGTTGGTGTCCCAGCCGGGGTCGAGGTAGAGGCATTCACAGCCGATGGCGTAGGCCTTGTCGGCCTCGACCTTCATGTCATCCAGGGCATAATAGGTATCCCGATTGGCGGCGGAGTCACCCGCCCACCAGAGGGGATTGTCATATAACTCGTTCCAGTGAACCGGAGGATTGTAATTATCGGGAACGATATGACCTTTCTGTTCCATCGAGCCGCGGAAGGAATAGAAGGCATCCTGCCAGGAACCATCGATAAATTCGTACCGCGTGGTGCCGAAGGTGAAGCTCTGGCCGGGCGATAGCTGGGCAGCCCCTTCCGGGTCCCCCAGCTTCCAGAGGCCGGCTCCGCCGAAGCGCAGCACTTTTTCCCGGTATGTTTCTCCCGCCGCATAGCGAGAGACGGACTTCATCAGGGACCATTCCATGGCATCGGGATTATATTTTTCCAGGAGCAGGACTTCCCCGCCGTCGTACCAGGCCCAGCCTTCCGAGCCGAAGGTGGAGGTGTAGGTTTTGCCGCCGTCATCCACGCCGGGGTTGTACCAGCCGCGGACGGTGGCGTACCACATCTGGCCGGTGGCGACCGTGGAGAGGGAGTAATCGCAGAGGGCGCCGGTTTCCGGCTGGATGCGATAGGGGATCTGGGAGAGGCGGCTGGCTAATACCTCGTCCGTATCGCCGCCGTCGAGCTTCCGGGCAAAGCCGCAGGCAAAACCGGATGTATAGAGGGGCGCGGTGCCGGTATTTCGGATGCGGATGGTTTCGGTGAACTGATTGGGTTTGGCATCGTCGATGGTATAAACCTGACGGATTTCCAGATCGCCCTGCATGGCCGTACAGGTTACGGTCCAGAGGCCGGCGTTGTGCTCCACTAGGGGAGTACCGGCCAGGGCGGGCAGGGTATGGTTCGGCCAGATGTAATTGCCGTCGGCCAGTACCCGGCCGGTTTGCAGATCCCGGAGAATACAGGGATTCAGTCCGTTCTGCGTTTCGATAATCAGCTCGAATTTTTCACTGCCGATTCGGACATCGCCGCTGACGGGGTCGGTTTGCACCGCCGGGGTATCGGAAAAGGTTTTGGCGGTAAAACTCCAAACCCGGCCTTTGACAATGCCGGTTTCCGTTACGTCATCCACCCGCCAATAATAGGTCTGCCCCGCTGCCAGATCGCCGGGGTTATAGGTTGTCCCGGTTTGGTTCCCCCGGAAAACCAAAGCGCCATTCAGCCAGTCTCCGGTCAGCAGCGAAAAGTCAAGCAAATTGACATCCGGCCCACCGGTGCCGTTGGCTGTGGGAAATACTTCACCGGGGGTGGTCAGCCATTGGCTGATGAGAATCAGGAAATCATCCATATCAACCCGGCCGTCGAGATCGAAATCGCCCGGGGTTCGGCCGGCGTCGCTGACCGCCTGGTCATCCGTACCGAAATAGACATCATGGGAAAGGGCGTCATCACCGGGCAGCCAGCTCAGCTGGGCAGCGGGCAAAACATGCCTTGCCCCATCGTGCGGGGAGGGATTCCAGGATTGCTCCCGTGCAATTTGAATCGAGATATTAGTATCGATATAGGTGTGCGTGTTATTATCACCCGTATAAGCATCGTTTCGTTTTACGATAAAATCAATCGTATCCCCCACCGCAACGGTAATTCCTTTCAAAGTATAAGAACGCGCGATCTCCGGGGTGGTACCGCTGCTGGCCTGGCTGAACAGGACCGTATCATTATGGACCACCCACACATCCGTGTTCCCCGGATTCAGCGGGATAAAGGAGCCGGTAATCGCCGCCTCCATAGCTGACGGCGCGGTCCACCGCACTACCGAATACACCGAATAGGTCTCGCCGCTGCCCGGTTCATAGACATTGTCATCGCCGGTGATATAGTTTGCGGCCGCCAGAATACACTGGCCCGAACCGTACCCGCCATGAGGTGTGGTACTGCCGTCGGGATTGCCGCCGGCACCGGGATTAAAATGGTCGGATAGCGGTGTATGCCAGACGAAGCTTTCCCCGCCAACCCAGGTGTTAAACAGGGTTTGGCTGCCGAGGGAATCGCTCCAGCCCATAGACCATGGGCCAACCACCGGGCTGCCTGCCGGCCAGCCGCCGGCGTTGGCCAGGTCGCTGTTGAGATCCCACACCTGGACCGGTTCGGGATTTCCCAGGGCGGTTACCGCCCCAATACGCGGGCTATAACCGGCAGTCCAATCCCCCAGACGATAATCCACCGTGGTGACATTGGTGAAGCTGCCGGTTACACAGGCGTAATCCCACCAATTCATGACATCGGCGGAAAGCCCCCAACTATACGCCGAATCACCATAGACCATCCAAGGTCCGCCATTGATACGAAAAGAGGGTTCCTTGCCGAAACGGTCGGAACCGGCGCCGACGCCGGCAAAGTCAGCGATGATTCCGATTTCTGCAAGATTAACAGGGGTACTGAACGTCAGCCGCATAACCTGCTG
>JAKQBU010000071.1 GCA_029573975.1 Planctomycetota bacterium | reverse complement strand
AGCAGATTGAACAGAATTTGCTGGAGTTTGCCCGGGTCGGTTTCGATTAAACCCAGGGCTGGGTCCAGGGTGTGAGTCAAAGTCAATTTTTTCTGTTCCACCAGAGGGCGGGTGAAATTGAGCAGTACCTCCAGGATATCCGGCAGCGAACACCTGGCCCAGTGCACCTCCATTTTGCCGGCTTCCATTTTGGCCAGGTCCAGCAAATCATTAATGATCCCCAGCAGCATATGGCCCGAATCCAGCACATTGGCGGCATACCGCACCGTCTTGGGATCATCCCGCTGCTGGGCCTGCTCTTTCATAATTTCCGCAAAGCCCAATATCGCATTCAAGGGGGTGCGCAATTCATGGGAGACATTGGCCAGAAATTCGCTTTTGAGTTTGTTGGATTCGAAGAGCGCGACATTTTTGGCTTCCAGTTCCCCCAGCCGCATATCGAGCGCCCGGTTGGTTTCCCGCAGCCGGTCGTGGGCGATTTTCAATCGTTCCAGCATGTGGTGAAACGCCTGGGCCAGCCGCTCATATTCATCGCCGGTTTTGATATTCTGGGTGATGGAGATGGCTTTTTGCCAGGATTCTTTGGGATCCTGGCCGGGATCGGCCGGTTCTTCGCTGGGAAGGGTTACGTGTTCCGCCGCATCCCGCAAAGCCCGCATCGGCTGCAAGATGAACCGCTGGGTAATCAGATAAAAGGTGATGACCGCACAAATACAGGAAAGCAGGCCGGCCAGGACGATGAAAATGCGGTTGAAGAGAAGCGTTATGCTGGTTTGCCCGGGCGGCAGCAGCACGGAAACGGCGCCCACCAACTGCCCTTCGGTGAAGGTGGGAGGGGCTTCTGCTTCCGCCGCGGCGGCGGCCGGGGCATGGCAGCCGCCGGCCAGACAACTTTTCTCCGCGCGGATGGCCCGCAGATACCGGCTGGGCTGGGAAGAAGGGCGTAAAGCCAGAAAATCGCTGAAAAAACCCTGTTTTTCGTTCGGGTCCAGCCCGGCGGTTTTCTCCGGCGGATATTCTTTCAGTTCAAAGATTTCCACCTCGTTTTTGTGTTTAATAAATTTCCGGATGCCTTTGCGCAGAAAGGAATCCTGCCAGATCGAATCGGGCAGGGGATCGGCTTTGGTATCCGCCGGTTCGGTCGGGCCGTTGGGCAGAAGTGAATACAAAGGAATCCAATGGGTGACCGGGCGGGGCTGGAGGGCGGAGAGGTCCATCTCTTTGAGGGAGGCCGTATCCATTTCGCGGGGGGCCAGAACATACAAATCGATTTCGGCCGGGGACGTATGTTCCTTTTTTTCGCTGCGGACCCAGCGGGCGGGCATGATGGATTCCTCTTCCGCCTCGCTCAGGGCCAGCGGAGGATTGGGAGAGGAGGGCCGGGTATCCCGCGGGGGCTGGAAATGCAGCTCCAGCACATGCTGCAATTCGGTTTTGGCCAGTTCCTGCTTGCCCTGCTCGACCAGCTTGTCCATCCATATATATGGGACATACAAAGTCACCGCAATGATCAGAAGGACGGCCGCGGCAAATCCGATCTGACATTTTGCTGCCAGCGAAAAAGAGAATCGATACCATTTTGCCATACTTACAACTCCGGAGCTATTTTACCCTTTCGGGCGGCGGAATGCAAATTTCTATCCCGACCATGCGCCCGGTACCGGCTATTTTTTGCGAACCGGGCGCTTCCGGGGGGAGCGCCGTTTGTTGGCCGGTGGGATTTTAGGCTGCGATTGGATGATTTTTGCCAGTAAATCGGTACGCCCCAGCGATTTCAGCAGGGGAAACACGATTTTTTGGCTGGCCGGGTCCTGGTAGTGCAGCAGCGCCATTTGCAGCTTTTTTTCCTTCCGGCCCTTGGGTACATATATGGTTCGTCCTTGCGGATCCTGCCCCGAAACATACATAGCGGTGGAGAGCGTCAGAGGCGAAGGGGTAAAATCCTGCACCTGCCGCACCCGCCAGCGGCGGTCCACCAGATATTCGCAAAGGCCGATCGCCTGTTCCATTCCGCAGCCGGGGTGGCCGCTGATAAAATAGGGAACCAGATATTGTTCCTTGCCGGCCTGCCGGGAAGCGGCCTGAAACTGCTGCTCGAACTGCTCAAAAAGGGCAAACGTAGGTTTTCCCATCCGCCGGAGGACTTCTGTGTCAATATGCTCGGGAGCTACCTTAAGATGACCGCCGACAAAATGGCTGGCCAGCAGCCGGAGATACTCCGGGCTGGCCAGCGCCAGATCGTGCCGCACCCCGGAGGCGACAAATACTTGCGCCCCGTGACCGTTTTTCCAGCGGAGCATCGCTTCCATCATCTTCAGCAGCGGGCCGTACTCCCGGTTCAAATTTTTGCAGGGTTCGGGAAACAGGCAACTGGTTCGAGAACAGGAACTGCTTTGCGGGCAGTGCATGCCGTACATATTGGCCGTCGGGCCGCCGAGATCGCTGATGGTGCCGCGAAAATCCGGATGGGCACGGCAGCGGTCTGCTTCCGACAACAGGGACGATATGGACCGGCAGCCAATTTGTTTGCCCTGATGAAAATAAATAGAACAGAACGAACAGCCCCCAAAACAGCCCCGGTGCGTGGTGAGGGAAAAGGCCACCGGTTCCAAAGCGGGGACACCGCCCGCCCTGTCGTATCTCGGATGCCATTTCCGCGTGAACGGCAGCTCGTACAAGGCGTCCAGTTCGGCTTCCGTTAAAACAGGCGCCGGCGGCAGGACGGCGATCTCGGCCGCATTCTGGTCCTGGATAACCGGCCTGCCGCCGGGATGGGCCTGCTGCTGGTACAGGATCTGCGCTTCCATGACCCGGGCCGATTCCTGCTGCTGTTCTTCCAGGCCCGGCAGCCGCACCGCCGGCGATGGAGCGGTCCGACCCTGGGTCAGCGGATACGCCGTACCGGGGATATTCGTCAGCTCTTCTATTTTTTCCCCCGCCGCCAGCCGCCGGGCAATCTCCGCCACCGCCTTTTCCCCCATCCCGTGCACCAGCAAATCCGCCTTGGCGTCGATCAAAACACTGCGCTTAAGCCGGTCCTCAATGTAATCGTAGTGAACCAGCCGCCGCAAGCTGGCTTCCAGTCCCCCCAGAATGATCGGGATTCCCTTGTATGCCTCGCGCACCCGCGCCGTATAGACCAGCAAAGGCCGGTCCGGCCGCAGCCCCACCACTCCGCCGGGACTGTACAGATCCTGCTTCCGGCGGTGCCCGATTGCTACATAATCATTCAGCCGCGAATCAACCGCCCCGGAGGTGATTCCCCAAAACAACCGGGGCGGACCCAGAACGCGGAACGAATCCACACTGCGCCAATCCGGCTGGGCCAGTACCGCCACTCGATACCCCAGCTTCTCCAGCCAGCGCCCGATCAGCGCCACGCCAAACGACGGATGATCCACATAGGCATCGGCCGTAACCAGAATGATATCCGCCTGCTCCCACCCCCGCTGACGCATTTCTTCTGCCGTTACGGGCAAAAATTGTTTGGTTGGTATGGTTCCTGCTGCTGCCATCCGGCTTCTATCCATAAACTGCATTTTTCCTTTGTCAGGTCCGATAAAACCGGCTTTCGGTCCTTTCTTTTTCCGGTATCATCAGGTATTTGATTATAGCCGATAATATCCTGTTTTTTAGCATTAAAAAGGATGATATTCTATACCCCGCCGGACCCGTCCACGCGCGTGTTATTTTACCAAAACCCTTCTTATTCAAGGATTTAAGCATCCCGATAATTTCCATGTGGTTTGTTAGTAATTATTTTCGTTTCGGATTCGGATGGAAAATATGACCAGAACAAATAAAATCAACTTATCCCTGGAGTCTCTGGAGAGCAGAATTCTTCTGGCTCCAGCCGCCCCTACCGGGCTGGAACAGTGGTATGCCGATGACAGCGGTCCCTGCGGTAACCTGGTAAATTTTGATGACGGGATTTTGTATCTGGAAGCGGCCGCCGGTTCCACGGTTGCGGTTTATAATGACGGGGTATTCCTGGGCAATGCCGCCGCCACCGGCGAACCCGGCTGGGTTCAATCCGGTGCCGACGATATCGTAATCGATGTAGAAAACGGCACGATCACTGGTATGCAAACCACCGCCGGCGGCGGCTCGGTGGGCAGTTATATCAGTGATACCGACGGCGATGGCGATATGGTAGTCAATTTTTATGTGGCCACCGCCGGAACTTACTATG
>JAKQBU010000066.1 GCA_029573975.1 Planctomycetota bacterium | reverse complement strand
TATGTGGAGAGCGGCGATGCTGATGCCGGTATCGTTTACCGGACAGATGCCCTGATCTCGGACAAGGTCAAGGTGGCAGCCACTGCTGATGAAAGCCTGCATTCTCCGGTAGTATACCCGGCCGCGGTTATCAAGGCTACTAAAAACGAGGCCGTGGCACGCGACTTTGTAAAATTCCTCAACAGTGGTAAGGCGGATGCGGTATTTGAGAAGTATGGATTCACCGTGATTAAATAGCATGCCGTATATAAAGAGATCTGGTACATTAAGCGCCATTAGACCTTTCGGCAAGAGGCCAACTTTGGTAAAATTGAAGAACACTTACTTAAGTCAGCACCAGTTTGGTTTCGTCAGCTGGTGCTGGTTGTTGTATATTACTCTTAGAGGAGAAACATCTTATGGACATGATGCCGGTTTGGATATCGATAAAAACTGCTCTGGCTGCCACCCTGATCACCTTTTTCCTGGGGCTGGCAGCAGCTCGTTATATGGCTGGCCGTGATTTCCGGGGCAAGAGCCTGGTAGACGGTTTTTTCATCCTGCCGCTAGTTTTGCCGCCTACCGTAGTCGGATTCGGTCTGCTCTGTCTCTTCGGGCGCAATGGCCCGGTAGGCCAGCTGCTTTTTGCCATGGGAAGGCCGGTGGTATTTTCCTGGTCGGCTACGGTAATTGCCTCGGCAGTGGTATCCTTTCCCTTGATGTATCAGGCGGCCCGGGCGGCTTTTGAACAGGTTGAGCCTAATTTGGAGAATGCGGCCCGTACCCTGGGAGCTTCCGAGTGGCGGGTCTTCTGGCGGATTAGTGTGCCTTTGGCCTGGCCTGGCATCGCTGCCGGTGCGGTATTGGCATTTGCCCGTTCCCTGGGCGAATTTGGGGCCACTTTGATGCTGGCCGGCAATATCCCGGGCAAAACCCAGACCATCCCGCTGGCCATCTACTTTGCGGTTGAAGCTGGCAAGGATGCCCTGGCCCTGAATTGGGTTCTGATGGTATTGTTCATCTCCTTTATCAGTCTAGTAGCCTTGAATCATTGGAAAAGGCGCCAGTATCATAATATGGCGTCAATAGTGGATTTTTTACCGGAGGAATCGACAGATGCTGGCAATTGATATAAAAAAGCGGCTGCCTGAATTTAGATTGGAAGTGGCTATGAGACTGAACTATGAAATCATGGCTATTCTAGGGCCTTCTGGCTGTGGCAAGACCATGACCCTGAAATGCATCGCCGGATTGGAGAAGCCGGACGAAGGCCTGATTACTATAGATGATCGTACCTGGTTCGATTCCTGGCAGCATATCGATCTGCCGGCGAAAGAACGCCGGGCGGGCTTTGTGTTTCAGAACTACGCGCTGTTTCCGCATTTGAGTGTCTATGATAATGTAGCATTCGGCTTGCGCGGCCGCCCCTCTGCCGAGATCCAGGAACGGGTGAACAACATACTCGCCAAACTGGGGATAATGAAATTAACTTCCCGTATGCCCAATCGCCTGTCGGGCGGACAGCAGCAGCGGGTAGCGCTGGCCCGGGCCCTGGCTGGTGAACCCGAGGTACTGCTCCTCGATGAACCCTTTTCTGCCCTGGATAGTCTGGTTAAAAGTCGCTTGGAGGACGAATTGCTCAAATTGCAGGAGTACTATC
>JAKQBU010000047.1 GCA_029573975.1 Planctomycetota bacterium | reverse complement strand
GGTGAAGGAGATTATGGATGCCCCGGCGTACGAGAAATATCTGGAAGGATTGGAATAATGCCATTTATAGCCAATACGGACGAGCAGCGGCGGGAAATGCTGGGGGAGCTGGGGCTGAGCCTGGAGGATTTGTTTGGGGATATCCCGGCCCGGATACGCAGCGGCCCGCTGAAGCTGGCGGAGGGTCTGAGCGAGCAGGAGGTGCGGCAGCGGCTGGCGGAACTGTCGGCGAAAAACTCGACGCATCTGACCTGTTTTCTGGGCGGCGGATTTTACGATCATTTTATTCCGGCGGCGGTGTATGCCCTGGCCGGACGGAGCGAATTTTATACCGCTTATACGCCCTACCAGCCGGAGATATCACAGGGGACGCTGCAGGCGATCTATGAATATCAGTCGATCATCTGCCGGTTGACGGATATGGAGGCGTCCAATGCCTCGCTGTATGACGGCGGGACAGCGCTATATGAGGCGATGATGATGGCGCTACGGATTACGGGACGGAACAAGATTATCATTGACGACAGTGTCAATCCGATTTACCGGGTGATGATCGAGTCTTATACGCGGAATTTGCAGATTGAACTGAAGCAGACCCATGCCCAGGACGGGCTGGCCAACCGGCAGGCAATTTATGAGTATCTGGACGATCAGACGGCAGCGGTGATCGTGCAGAATCCCAATTTCTTCGGGTGCATCGACGATTTTTCAGATCTGGCGGAGAAGGTGCACGAGAAGGGGGCGCTGCTGATTTCGTCGTGTTACCCGATCTCGCTGGGGATTTTGAAGACACCCGGGGCGATGGGCGTGGATATTGCCGCCGGGGAGGGACAGAGCCTGGGGATTCCGATGTCGTTCGGCGGGCCGTATCTGGGCTTTATGGCGACCAGGATGAAATATGTCCGCAAGATGCCCGGCCGGATCGTGGGAGAGACCCGCGACGGGCAGAATCGACGCGGCTACGTGCTGACCCTGCAGGCGCGGGAGCAGCATATCCGGCGGGAGAAGGCCACATCCAATAATTGTTCCAACGAGGCATTGTGTGCCCTGACGGCGCTGATTTATCTTTCGCTGCTGGGAAAGGAGGGTTTCAAGGAGACTTCCCAGCTTTGCGCGGACAAGGCCAGTTACGCCTTTCATCGCCTGACGGCGATCCCCGGGGTAAAGCCGCACTTTAAGGCCCAGTGGTTTTATAACGAGTTTGTGCTGGACCTGCCCGGTGAGGCCACGGATGTGATTGGCCGGCTGATCGAGAAAGGATTTGCCGCCGGATTTCCGCTGAGCCGGTATTACAAGGGGATGGAGAATTCGATACTCGTGGCGGTGACGGAGAAACGAACGAAACAGGAGATTGGTATGCTGGCCGAGGCGCTGGAGGCGGTTCTATGAAACTAATATTCGAAAAGAGTGTGGCGGGGCGGCGGGGGATCCGGTGCAGCCGGCGGGATGTTCCGGCCACGGTGAATATTAACAAACGGCTGCTGCGCGACAGCGATGCCCGTTTGCCGGAACTGAGCGAGTTGGACGTGGTGCGGCATTTTACGGAATTGTCGCGGCGGAACTTCGGGGTGGATACGAATTTTTATCCGCTGGGTTCCTGCACGATGAAGTACAATCCCAAAGTAACCGAGCGCATCGGGACCTATCCGGGTTTTGCCCATCTGCATCCGCTGCTGCCGCAATTGCGGCGGGGCGGGATGCTGACGCAGGGGGCGCTGCAGGTACTGTACGAGATGGACATCTGCCTGCGGGAGATTACGGGGATGGCCGGTTTTACCATGCAACCGATGGCCGGGGCGCATGGGGAGCTGACCGGGATTATGATTATGGCCGCCTATCACCGCGACAAAGGCAACCGTAAAACCAAAGTCCTGATCCCCGACAGTGCCCACGGGACCAATCCGGCCAGTGCGGCCATTGCCGGTTATACGGTGGAAACGGTCCCCAGCAAGAACGGGCGGATGGATATTGAGGCACTGCGGAGTATGGTGGATGACCAGGTGGCGGGCCTGATGCTGACCAGCCCGAATACGCTGGGGCTGTTTAATGCGAATATTCAGGAGATTTGCGAGATCATTCATGGGGTGGACGGATTGGTGTATTATGACGGGGCCAACCTCAATGCCATTGTCGGCAAGGTGCGGCCGGGGGACCTGGGTTTTGATCTGGTGCATCTGAACCTGCACAAGACCTTTGCCACCCCGCACGGCGGCGGCGGGCCGGGTGCCGGACCGGTGGGCGTGGTGAAAAAGCTGCTGGATTATCTGCCTGTTTCGCTGGTAGTCAAGCGGGAAGACGGGACCTTTGCCCTGGAATATAACCGCCCGAAATCCATTGGGTACATCGCGCCCTTCTACGGCAATTTCGCCATTATCCTGCGGGCGTATGTATATATTTTGATGCTGGGGCGGGAAGGCCTGGAGCGGGTGGCGGAGAATGCAGTGCTGAATGCCAATTACATCCGCAAGAAGCTGGAAGGCCATTATGAGCTGCCCTATCCGGGCCTCTGCAAGCACGAATGTGTATTCAGTGCGGAAAAACAGATGGAGCACGGGATTCACGCCCTCGATATCGCCAAGGGTTTAATCGATATGGGCTACCACCCGCCGACAATCTATTTTCCTCTGATTGTCAAGGAAGCCCTGATGATCGAGCCGACGGAAACGGAAAGCAAGGAAACCATCGATGCGTTTGTCGGGGCGATGATCGAGATTGCCCGGCTGGCCCGGACGGAACCGGAGAAGCTGAAGGCGGCCCCGGTAACTACGCCGGTGGGCCGGCTGGACGAAACCGCCGCCGCCCGCAATCCGAATATCGCCTGTTTATAGCGGCAACTTGTTATGGTCTGTTATAACCTTGAATTCTTCTGATTTTTTTGCCGTTCGAATATACTCCGGCTTTGGCCGTTATTCGTGATCTGCCGCTGGACACTGCTGCAGAGCAAGAAAGATGGGAAGAATATTTGCTTTCAATCCGCCCCGTTGAAAAGAAACAGGTAAATGTCTGGATGCGGCGGGGAAAACCGGGAGAGGATACCTACGATGGTTGAAGCAAAAATCTAAACAGAACGAACGAAGTCATGACTCAGGCAGATAGGCCTGCGTCTGCCCCGAACAAGAGAAACATACCCATCTTTTTGCATTTTTCAAGGGGACCTCCGTTTTTTATCATTTTCCAAATATTCTTTTAACACCACAGCGTTATTGCGTTCGGTATCTTTGGCGGCGTAAACCAGGGTGACCAGCGGTTGTTTGACCGGGCGGCAAATGGCAGCTACCAGCTCTTTATGAGCGGCAAGTTCCCGGAGATACCGTTTTTTGAATTCTTGCCATTTTTCCGGATTATGGCCGAACCATTGGCGCAGTTCCGGACTGGGGGCGATTTCTTTGGACCACTGATCAATCGCGGCCTCTTCCTTCGAAACGCCGCGCGGCCAGAGCCGGTCCACCAAAAGGCGATAGCCGTCTTCCGGGGACGGTTTTTCATAGGCCCTTTTAAGTTTTATCTGCATGGCCGCCTCCTGTGAATTTTACATACTTGAATCGTTCACGAGACTATTTGTCGTTCGAGCTGGAGGGCGCGGGGAAAGAGGATGTTATTTTCCAGGTGGATATGTTCGTGCAGGTTCTGTTCGAGATCTTGGAGGCCCTCGTAGAATGCCTGGAAACTGCGGCAGGCATCCGCGGGCAATTGATAATCCGAGGTGATCTTGCGCATCTGCCCCAGCAGTTCTCCGGCGGATTGATGTTCATACTCCATTTGCTGGATCGGATTTTGGATGGTGCCGCAGTGTACCGCCGGCCTGGGCCCCTGATTGTTGGCAAAAGATTCCATCTCCCGGATCAACGGAAAGAGAATCTCCTCTTCTTTGGCCAGGTGCATTTCCAGATCGATGCGGAGAGTTTCCAGAACCTGTTTTAATTTCTGGAGCATGTCGCCATGATGCTGCATATGGGCCCGATATACTTTTTCTGACAAATTTTTCAGCCGGGGCAGGTTTTCTTTAAGATACGTATGATGGGTATTCACTATATGCCGGGCAAGTTCGGTCAAAGAAAGTTCCATCCAGTTTTTCGGCGGTGATTCCTTAGAATCTGACTGATCGATTTTTTCGTTCAGCTTGGTCAGTACCTCCTGACAGGACAGGCCTGCCTTTCGGCTGGCATCCTGCAGGGAGGTTTTCCCGCCGCAGCAGTAGTCAAGGCCCAGGTCTTCCAGCAGCCGGCGGGTTTGGGGATATTGGGTAACAATTTCCGCGATAGTGGTATATTCTGAGAACCGACGGTTCATGATTTAAACTCCTTTTCAGGATCTTTGCGCTAAATATTCTGATATTTCGAAATTTACCTTTCTATAGGAATGTTATGACTACAAAGTACGTATGTCAAATGCGGTACCGGCGGAAGGGAAGAGGATTTCCAGGTTTTGCTTGACGGAAGCGGGGGAAGGGGGATAATGGGGCGGTCTGGATTTCGGTATGAAACATTTTATTTAAAAAGGAAGCGTATATGGCAAAGGCAAAGTTCTCGTGGGAAGGCAAGGTTATTAATCCGGCCCAGGTGGGAGGGATCGAGGTATCGGAGCTGGTCGATGGGCCGGGGCGGGGCACGCGGATCGCGTGGATCAATACCGGTTCGGGTCTGCGGTATCAGGTGGTGATCGATCGCTGCCTGGATATCGTGGCGGCGTTTTACAATCAGTACAGCCTGGCATGGATCAGCCACAACGGCGTGACAGCCCCGCGGCCGGATTCGTATCATGA
>JAKQBU010000582.1 GCA_029573975.1 Planctomycetota bacterium | reverse complement strand
GAATACCGGCAGAAACAACGCCAGCCCCAGACTGGTAATCATAATCGGTTTGCTGCCGTACCGGTCCGAAGCCCAACCCCAGAGATAACAGGAAAACAGTAAGCCGACAAAACCGGCCACATCCAGCCAGACGACAAATTTCACCGGCAGACCGATTTGTTCTTTCATGTAGAGGGGGACGAAGGCGATCAGCGAGTTCAGGGCCAGTGTGGCCAGCCCCAGGCCGCCCAGAAAACGCAGGAAATTCCGGTCCCGCAGGGTATGAAGCATCTCCAGAAATTGACCCGGTTGCGAAACTCCTTTGCGGATGGGTTCACCCCCCAAAACCATACTATAGAAAAAAAGGGATAAAAATCCGAAAAACAGCCCCACCGATATCAGAACGATAAATTTCCCTACCCCTTCATAACGGCCGATGATGAAGCCGGCGGCCAGCACGGTGATCATAACAGCCATGGTGGTGATGAAGTTGTTGACGGCGATGAATTTTCCCCGCATCCGGTGGGGGACCATCTCCTGGCTCCAGGGCCAGATTGCCGTTTCAGAGACCGCCCGGCCGATAGAAAATAAAAAGATTACCGTTGCGACCCAGGGAAACAACGCTTCACCACCGTAACGGGATACGATCCAGGGTGTTAGAAGAATGAAACACATGGCAATATTGCGCAGGAACTGGAAGAGCAGATAGGCGCGTTTGAATCCGAAGTGGGCCAGGGCGGGCGCGATAAAAATACTGAGTACCTGGCACAACGGAATCAGTGCCAGCAGGAAGCCGATTCGGGTTTTGTTCAGGCCCAGGTCATTCAAAAACAGAATAAAGACCGAGCCTGAAAACGCCAGCACCATGAAAATATTCACGGTCAGGGTACCCAGCGCCAGCCAGGGCAGGCGTCGAATTTTTTCGATGTCGGTTATTGGTTTAGGCATTTTTTGCCGGACAATAATCTAGTAAAAAGCCCGTTCCTTGCATACCGTGTTCCGGACGGGATGATAAGCTAATTTTTATAACTACCTATCTCGTTTATAGATAATAATTTATATACCAATCAGGCCCGTTTGTCAAGCTAATTAGTGGCCTAGTTTACCGGTTCAAGCAAAACTTGCAAGGCGGCAGGCCGAATTTTTAAGATTATTTATTTGCCACAGTTGTAATTCATACCGGATTGGATTATAAGAAAGCCCTTGCGGCAGGTTGGTTTGCCTGCTGGCAGACGTTAGTTCTTGCGGAGATGGATCTTATGCGTATTGAAGAACTGTCGGTGGAGGAATTGCTTCGTTATCAGGGCAAGAGTCCCTGCCCGGCGGATTTGGATTCCTATTGGCAGGCAGCCCTGGCGGAAATGCACCAGGTAGATCCGCACGTCGAGCTGGTGTCGGCGGATTTTTCGGCCCCGTTTGCCGAATGTTTTGATCTGTATTTTACCGGGGTACGCGGCGCACGGATTCACGCCAAACTGCTGCGGCCCCGTGTCGTATCGAAGCCCGGCCCGGCGCTGCTGGAATTCCATGGGTATTCGGGCAACTGCGGCGACTGGTATTCCAAGCTGGCCTATGTGGCCGCCGGCTTTGTCGTGGTTGCCATGGACTGCCGTGGGCAGGGAGGATCGTCCGAAGATGTTGGCGCCGTCAAGGGCGGCACGTTGCACGGCCATATCATCCGCGGCCTCAACGACCAACCCGAAAATATGCTCTATCGCCAGATCTTCCTTGATACCGCCCAGCTGGCGGGCCTGGTGATGGCCATGGACCAGGTGGATGAAACCCGCGTCGGCGCCCGGGGATTTTCGCAGGGCGGGGCGCTGACCCTGGCCTGCGCCTCCCTGGAACCCCGGATCAAAAGACTGCTGCCGGTATATCCCTTTTTGAGTGATTACAAACGGGTTTGGGAACTGGACCTGGAAACGCCCGCCTATATCGAATTGCGGCAGTACTTCCGGCTCTTTGACCCGCTGCACCGGCGGGAAGAGCAAATCTTTACCCGGCTGGGTTATATCGATGTGCAAAATCTGGTTGCGCGTATCCAGGGGCAGGTACTGATGGCCATTACCATGCGGGATAACATTTGCCCGCCTTCCACCCAGTTCGCCGCCTACAATAAAATCCGCTCTCCCAAACAAATGCTTCTATACAACGATCATAGCCATGAAACCCTCCCGCAGATCGAGGACCATGCCTTCCGGTTCTTCTCCGCCTTGTGAAAGTGAGAATATATGGCTGTCTCATGAAAGGTTGAGGTATAGAATGGACCCGGCTCTCCGAATATTTGTGGTTGCCATAATCGGCGGGATTGCAGCGCAATGGCTCAGCCGTTTGATACGGCTGCCGGCGCTGATTGCCTACCTGGCGTTCGGGATTCTGGCCGGTCCTGATATGCTGCGATTGATGCCGGCCCCTTCCCAGGCCATTCCCGATACCTTTCGGGCGATTGTGGAACTCGGCGTGGTGATCATTCTTTTCGACGGCGGTCTTTGCTTGAATCTTCGGGACATCCGGTCTGCCCCGCTGGCGGTACGCAATCTGCTCTCCCTCGGCGCGATCGTCAGCTTTATCGGCGGGACCCTCTGCAGCCGCTATTGGGCGGGGGTAAGCTGGCCGGTTTCGCTGGTGTACGGGGCACTGATGATTGTAACCGGTCCTACGGTCATTCTCCCCCTGATCCAGAATCTTCACCTGGCCCGCCGGGTGCATACCGTATTGCTGTGGGAAGGGATCCTCATCGACGCCGTGGGGGCGATAGCGGCGGTGATTACTTTTGAGGCAATTATGGAAGGCAGCGGTTTTCTCCATATGGGTGGGGGGCTGGCCCGGGCGCTATTGTGCGGGCCGGTCCTGGGAGTGGCGGCCGGCTGGATTCTGGCCCTGATCGTGAGATATTGCCGGCGCCGGCAGTTCATCGATCAGGAATTTGAGCAGCTTCTGGCGCTGGGGGCGGCGCTGCTGATCTATGCCGCCAGCGAAACGGTATTTTGCAATTCCGGGTTGGCCGCTGTTATTGTGGCGGGTTTGACTACCTCTCATATTCTGGGACCGGCGGCAGAGGAGCTTCGCCGCGCCAAGGGCCGTATCAGCCGATTTCTCGTTTCCATTCTGTTTATGCTGCTGGCGTCGGATTTCTCTATCGGCTCTCTCCGGGCTTTATGGCCGGGGGGATTTCTGGCGGTCCTGGCCCTGATTTTTTTCATCCGGCCCCTGAATGTTTTGGTATCCACCTATCGCTCGACCTTGAACTGGCGCGAACGGTTGTTTGTAGCCTGTGTCAGCCCGCGCGGGATTGTCGCCGTTTCCGTGGCGTCCATTTTTTCGATGGTATTGCGGCAGCGGGGCGAAACCATCATGGCCGGCCAGTTGCTGGGCATGACCTTTTTGACCGTGATGATGACAGTGCTGTTTAGCGGGGTGGCCGCTTATCCGCTGGCATGGCTTCTCCGCTTGACACGCCGCAAACCCACCGGACTGCTGATCGTGGGCGCCAACGATCTGGCCCAGCGGGTCGCCGGTCTTTACGATCTCCGCGGCATTCCGGT
>JAKQBU010000574.1 GCA_029573975.1 Planctomycetota bacterium | reverse complement strand
CCATACGATTCCGGAATCCCAGCGGCAGGAATTAGCCGGCCTTGACATCGAATGCTTTCCAGCCGCCGCGGAAGAGAAACTCATCCTGGCCCGCTGCCGGGAACATCCCCAGCGGATTTATCTGTTGCGTGCCCAGTCATCTCCGCCCGGTGACAGCGGCTGGTATATCGGTCCGGTCAAGCCGGAAGAGGATATGGAATATCTATCGCTGTCCATTGGTGAGGTATTGAAAATGCGGTCGGATCTGGCGGTTATTCTGGAATTTCCGGCCGGTTTTCTGGTGCTTCTGAACGGCAATTCGATCGAAGTCGTACTGGATGCCGATGACCGGACCGTCTGGCAGGCCGGCATGTCCCATAGTTCTGGATAATATAAGGAGCCGCATGAGCATCAACGATAGTTACGCGAAATTAACCCGGGCTGCCAAAGACCTGATGATCCAGTGGGATCAGACCAAAGCAAGCTGGCGGGATGAGAAGAGCGCCGAATTCGAAGAGCGCTATATCATGCTTATTCAGGCGGAGCTGCGGAAGGCGCGGCTGGCCATGGAGCATATGGAAGCCGTATTGAACGAGGTTCGAAATGATTGCCGGTAAGGAGTTACAACCCGGGAAACAGGAGCATAGGGCATGACCGATCATCTGGAAAAATATCTGCAGGAAGAAATACCGGAAATATCCAAAGACCACCGAAATCTGCAGCGGACGGCCCTGTCTCAGGTTCTCAAACTTTCAAAAACGGCTGTGGAACCGGTGGAAACCGAGATGGAAACCGCCTATCAAACGGCTCGGAGTTCCGCGGAGAAAAAACAGAAGCAATCGCTGGAAAAGATAGAGACCGTTTTCCAGGCCAATTCGCAAACCGCCCAGCAGCACTATCAGCAGCAAAAGGAGGAGATTCGCTCGGCCTGTGATGCCAAACTGCGCAGCCTGGAGGAGCAGGTCAAAGACAATCGTGACAAGATCAGCAGCAGCACGGAAATCCATGTCACCCGCTCCCGGAAAAACTGCGAATACGAAGTGATGATGGCCGAAACCGTGGAAGACGGGGCCATGCAGAAGAGCAAACAGGAGCGCCACGAAGTGGAACGGGCCATTCCCGCCGCCAAAGGCCAGTTGGACCAGACATCCGCCCAGGTACAGCAACTGCTGGCCCTTTATCATTTTTCCCCGCCTCCCTGCCGGGAGCCGATTGAGCCTTCGGAAAAGGAAATGAGCGATCCGGTGAAAACCTTCCGGGAAAAGAAAGAGGCCGCCGGCGGCTATTATCATCTATTGTATAATCTGACCATTCCCCGCCTGTTTATTGGCATCTGGCCCTATTTTTTTCTCATACTGGTATGTGGAATCGTCGTGGGATTGATCTGGCTGCTCTGCCGGCAAAAGGGATATCCGCTTTCCACCTTTGGCCTCATGGCCGGTGCGGGAGTTCTGGCTGCCCTGATAGGCAGTTTTTTAGTGGGGAAAATTCTATGGAAGAAAAGCCGCGTGCAGATTGCCCATTTATACAATCAGTTTCAGCGGGTGGTGATGACCGGCCATGAAGTGCTCGACCGGCATTTACAACTGACGCTGGACGAACTGGAGCGCCGGGTCCAGCAGATCCACGAAAAACGCAAAACCGAAGAAACCCGGGCCCGGGAACAGTTTGAAACGGTAAAGGCCAATGTTGCCAAACGGCGTGATGACTCCCTGGCCCAGATGCAGCAGGAATATCAGGCCGCCCGCCAGGAAATCGAGGAAAGCTGCCGGCAGGAACTGCAAAAAATCGAAGAGAACTATCAAGCCCGTCAGAACCAGTTGCAGCAGGAACACGATCAGCAGAAGCAGCAGCTTGAAATGCAGTTTCAGCAGGATAGGGAGAATTTGCAGCAGCAATACGAAGCGGCCCGCCGGAAGCTGGAAAAACGCTGGCAGGAAGGATTATCCTGCATGCAGGCGATGCTGACCGATTTGGAGAAACTGGATCACTCCCTCCAGAGAGATTGGGGCGATCCGGTCTGGCGGCAGTGGAAACCGGTCGATTCCTATGCCCCCGTCGTGCGCTTCGGTTCCTTTCAACTGGATCTGAACCAACTGACCGAAAGTGTACTTGCCCAGGCAAAATTCCCTTTCGATAGAGACAAACCGGTTTCCTTGCCGGCCCTGCTGGCCTTTCCGGACCGCTGTTCCCTGCTTTTGCAAACCCATCGGGAGGGCCGCGAGCAGGCCATCGCCGCCCTGCGTGCAGTCATGACCCGCCTGGTCACTTCTCTGCCCCCTGGCCGGGTGCACTTTACCATTCTTGATCCCATCGGTATCGGCGAAAATTTCGCCGGCTTCATGCACGCCACCGACTATGACGAGGCCCTGGTCGGCCGGCGTATCTGGACCGACTCCGCCCAGATTCAGCAGCAGTTGACCGACCTGACCGAACACATGGAAAATGTGATTCAGAAGTATCTGCGCAATGAATTTGAAACCATTGAGGAATACAATCAGCAGGCCGGCGAACTGGCTGAGCCGTATCGTTTTCTGGTCATCGCCGATTTTCCCCACAACTTCAATGAGGAATCCGCCCGGCGGCTGAGCAGCATTATCAACAGCGGCGCCCGCTGCGGCGTCTATACCCTGATTGCCTATGATGCCCGCCAGGAATTACCCATTGGCATTGATGTCCAGGACCTGGCCAGCCACAGCGCCCATCTGATTTTCAAGGATGACCGTTTTGTCTGGCAGGATGAGATTTTTCGCAAATTCCCGCTGGCTCTGGATGCTCCCCCAGCCGAAGAACTGCTTACCCAGCTTATCCACACCATGGGCCGGGCCGCCAAAGACTCCTCGCGGGTCGAAGTCCCCTTTGAAATCATCGCCCCGCCTGAGAATCGGTTCTGGTCCGAAGATAGCAGCTCGAGTCTGAATGTTCCGGTGGGCCGGACGGGCGCCACCCGCCTCCAATATCTGAAAATCGGCAAAGGAGTCGCCCAGCATATGCTCATCGCCGGTAAAACCGGTTCCGGTAAATCGACCCTGCTTCACGTGATTATCACCAATCTGGCCCTGTGGTATTCGCCGGACCAGGTGGAACTGTATTTAATCGACTTCAAAAAAGGAGTGGAGTTCAAGACCTATGTCACCCATCAGGTTCCCCACATCCGCGCAGTGGCCATCGAAAGTGACCGCGAATTCGGCCTGAGTATTCTGCGCCGCCTCGAAGCCGAGATGACCCGCCGCGGTGATCTGTTCCGCAAGGCCGGCGTTCAGGACCTTGCCTCCTACCGGGCCGAAACCGGCAATATCCTGCCCCGCACCGTCCTGATCGTCGATGAATTTCAGGTCTTTTTCTCCGAAGATGACAAACTCGGACAGGACGCCGCCATTCTCCTGGAACAACTGGTCCGTCAGGGCCGTGCCTTTGGCGTTCATGTCCTGCTCGGTTCCCAGACCCTCGGCGGGGCCTCCGGTCTGGCCCGCAGCACCATGGGCCAGATGGCCGTCCGCATCGCCCTGCAATGTTCCGAAGCCGACTCCCAGTTGATTCTCGATGATGACAATGTTGCCGCCCGCCTGCTCTCCCGGCCGGGCGAGGCCATTTATAACGACGCTGGCGGTATGGTTGTTGGCAACTGCCCCTTCCAGACCGCCTGGCTGCCGGAATCAACGCGGGATGAATATCTCAATCAAATTGCAAAAATCCAAAAAACGCCCACGGAGCCGATGATCGTTTTTGAAGGAAATATCCCCGCCGATTTCACTGTTAATCGCAAATTGTCCGCCTGTTTAAATCTGCCCGCTTCTGCCAGGCGGACTCTTTCCCCGTATGCATGGCTGGGCGAACCGGTGGCGATCAAAGACCCCACCGCCGTCGTCTTCCGCCGCCAGAGCGGTGCCAATCTGCTGCTGGTCGGCCAGCAGGACGTCGGCGCTCTCGGCGTCATAAACGCCGTCCTGGTCAGCCTGGCCGCTCAACTGGACCGGCAATCCGCCCGTTTTTTCATCCTGGAAGGCAGTGCCGCCGACTCCCCTCATGCCGGCCAACTGCAAAAAGTGGCTTCTGCTCTGCCGCATGAACATCGAAACATCGAATGGCGGGCCGTCCCCGAAACCATCAGCGAAATTGCCGCCGAAGTCCAGAATCGTATCCAGGCCGACCGCCACGATGCCCCGGCCATTTACCTGTTCATTTATGGCCTGCAGCGGTATCGAATCCTGCGGCGGCAGGAGGAGGAATTCGGTTTTTCCATGGATCAGGAAGCCGCCCCCAAACCGGACAAGCAGTTTGCCGAAATCATCCGCGAAGGCCCCCCGGTCGGCGTCCATGTCATCGTCTGGGCCGATACCCTCTCCGCCGTGGAGCGCACCCTCAACCGCCAGACCATCCGTGAATTCGACAACCGTGTCCTCTTCCAGATGGGTGCGGCTGACTCCAGCAACCTGATTGATTCGCCCTTGGCTAACCAACTCGGCTTCCACCGCGCCTTATTTTTCAGCGAAGAGCAGGGCCTGCTGGAAAAATTCCGCCCCTATGCCCCGCTTACCGAAGACTGGCTGGCTGAAATCGCCAGGAAACTAAACCATCCGTAAGGTAAAAGGCAAGTTTGTGGTAGCTCCGGATTTTTATTTCTGAGAAGGTTCTCGCCTGAATACCGAAAGGAAACTTGGTAGTATGAAAATACATCGCAGAGATTTCTTACACCAGGCCGGCTGCACCGGATTGGGAATATGCCTGTTTTCTTCCTGCCAGTCCACGCCGAAAAATAAAGGTCCCCACCTTGCCGGGAATTTTACCCTATGGCAATTGCCCTCTCAAACCCCATCTCAAATGAACAGTTACGTTCTCCAAACCAGTCATGGTAAGATCATCGTAATCGACAGCGGCACTGCCGGCGACGCTCCCTACCTGCGCGGCTTTTTAGCCGCCCTCGGAAACCAGGTTGAGGCCTGGTTTATCTCGCACCCGCATCCCGATCATGTCGATGCCCTGACCGTCCTGCTCAATCATCCCGGCGATCTAGCCATTGACACGATCTACAGCTCCCTGCCGGAGGGAACCTGGATTGAACAATACGAACCAGCCTGTCTCACCACCTACCGGGAATTCCAACTGGTCCTGCAAAAGTCATCTCGGGAAGTTTCTGAATTGGCCATCGGTCAACTCATTCAAATAGACGGAGTTTGCTTCGAAATCCTGGCCGTTAAAAATCCGGAAATTACCAGTAACGCCATCAACAACTCCAGCATGGTTATGAAAGTTTCCGACCGGGAAAAATCCGTTTTATTCACCGGTGACCTGGGCGTGGAAGGCGGAGAAAAACTCCTGCATTCGTCCTCTGGTACTAAACTGCACGCCGATTATGTGCAGATGGCCCATCACGGCCAGAATGGCGTCAACGAACGGTTCTATCAGGCGGTTGCTCCTCGATTTTGCCTTTGGCCCGCTCCTCTGTGGCTTTGGGACTGCGACAACGGCGGCGGGAAAGGCTCCGGTCCCTGGGATACCCTGAATGTCCGGGCCTGGATGGATAAGCTGAATATCCAAAAACATTATATTTCCGGATTCGGTTTATGCAAAATTGAATAAAATTCCAGTTGATCTTTCCGCAGAGAATACATACTATTATTCGTGTTATCATTTATTTTTGAAAAGCAATTTGACATAAAAAGGTAAATCCAGACAAGGAAGCAATAGGGTTGCTATCTTTATAAAAACCGGTTCAATCATTTTATTATGGGAGAACAAACTATGGATGATTTAATGGTTCGTAAAGCGCCGCTGCCCTGGTGGGTAGCGGGACTGTTTCTGGGACTGGTGCAAATCCTGGCTGTCGGTCTGCATGATCCCCTGGGAGTATCAACCCAGTTTGTGGTCCTGGATTCCAAAGTGATTCACTCGGTCGCCCCGGACTATGCCCAAAAACACCCCCTTATCAGCAAGGAAAGTTATAAAAAACTCGGCTATGGCTTCTGGCTGGATATCGGGCTGATCGCCGGAGCCTTACTGGCGGCCCTCTCGGTGAACCGCTGGAAATTCCAGAAAACCACCATCTGGTGGCAGGCCAATCACGGGTCTTCCGCCGGCGGCCGGTTCCTGGCGGGTTTTATCGGCGGTTTCCTGATTCTGCTGGGTGCCCGTTTCGCCCACGGCTGTACCAGTGGTCAGTTTGCCAGCGGCTGGGCCCAGCTATCCCTGTCGGCCGTTCCGTTCACCCTGACCCTGTTCGGCTTTGGGATGTTCACCGCCTATCTGGTATATCCCAAAGTACCCAAAATTGAAAAGTAAAGGAGTCCAGCCATGCCGGAAAATCTAGTAGGTTTTATCATCGGTTTGCTGTTTGGTGCAGGATTGTTTCTCGGCGGACTGGCCGAGCCGGATAAGATCGTCGGAACCCTCCGCCTGAAAGATTTTCACGCCATACGGACTATTGCCGTCTTTGTCCTGGTCGGTATGCTGGGGGTCTGGCTGCTCGACCTGGCCGGGGTGGCGCATTTCAGCGTCAAACCCGCCTATTTCCTCTCCGTCAGCATCGGCGGTGCCCTGCTGGGAATCGGTTTCGGCCTGACCGGCTATTGCCCTGGTACCGGTCTTGCGTGTGCCATTACCGGACGTTTGGACGCCCTGGTAACCGTTTTAGGCATGTTCGTGGGCGCTCTGGCCTATATCCTGATTTATCCGAATTTCGGCCAGCAGCTTGAAACCATCGGCGATTACGGCAAGAAATCCCTCTTCGAGATCACCAACACCACCCGGACCGTCTGGACGGTACCCATTGTAGGAATCGGAGCAATTGTGCTCTTTCTCACCCGGCCCAAGAAAAAGACCGTTTGACGGTCCCCTTAATTAACCGTAAATGATAGCGGCATATCCCACGCTGTCATCACTCTGCCGGTGATACTGGCGAGCCATCACCTCCGCACTGGTGGTATGGGCCAGCAGATACCCCTTTTTTGCCCCTAACACCCCTGCCGCAGCGACGGCAGCGGCTACCGCTCCGGCCCCGCAGGCGTTATTGTACATATGGGCGGACTCAACCAGCTTATCAGCCTGCATGGAAATCGCCAGGTCGATAAAAAACCGGTCGTTTTGATCTTTGGCCCACTGGATAGCCTTGGGACCAGTTCCCATGGGAGAATAGTGATAGGAGGGGCCATAATGAGTCAGGTCGGTGCTGGCGATACAGACAATCTTTTTGTCGCTCCGCGCCACGACCTGGCCCACCACTCGCCCAATTTCATCCGCACGAGGTATCGGCGGAACCATAATCGGCAGGATCTTTGCTCCCTCGAACAGATACTGGATAAAAGGC
>JAKQBU010000566.1 GCA_029573975.1 Planctomycetota bacterium | reverse complement strand
ATTTCTTTTTATCGTCGGGGTGGTACTGCCGTACTCGATTTCCAGCCGGATACAGCGGGGAGCCAGCCGCCAACAGCTCTATTATCATATTTTCATCAGAACCGCCATCCTGCTGGTGATGGGGCTGGTTTTCAACGGGCTTTTGAATTTTGATTTTGCCAGGATGCGGTATGCGGGGGTTCTCCAGCGGATTGCGATTTGTTACTTTTTCGCTTCTCTGCTGACCCTGCATTGCAAGGTGCGGGGGCTGGTCATCACTTTTGTTTCGATACTGGTCCTCTACTGGGCGGCTTTGATGCTGGTCCCGGTGCCGGGCTTTGGGGCGGGCGTTATCACGCCGGAAGGATGTTTGTCCAGTTATATTGACCAGAAATTTCTGATCGGCTCTTTGTATTATGGATCCGGCGACAACGAGGGGATTCTTTCCACGTTTCCGGCCGTTTGCTCCTGCCTGCTGGGAGTTCTGGCCGGGCACTGGCTGCGCAGCGGGAAAAGTCCGGAACGAAAAGCTGGGGGCCTGCTGGGAGCCGGGTTGCTTTGCCTGCTGCTGGGATTTTTATGGGGCCAGCAGTTTCCTATTATCAAAGTCATCTGGACCAGTTCCTTTGTTTTGCTTGCGGGCGGCTGGAGCCTTTTGCTGCTGGCGCTATTTTATTATGTCATCGATGTCCGCAAATGCTGGAAGTGGTCTTTTTTCTTTATCGTTATCGGCAGCAATGCCATTGCCATCTATTTTCTGCAGCGGGTGGTTGACTTCGAGGATATCGCACAGTTTTTCTTCGGGGGTTTGGCGGCCATCGGCGGTCCCTGGGAAGCCGTTGTACTGGTGGTGGGCGTGATTGCCATCAAGTGGCTGCTGCTGTGGTTTCTGTACCGGCGTAACATTTTCCTCAAGGCGTGAACCCGGAATCCGGCTTACTGAATGCGGTGGAGTTTGCGGTATTGCAGCGGGGTCATGCCTTTTTCTTTGCGGAAGGAACGCCAGATGGGGGTAAGGTTCGGATAGCCCATCGACAAGGCAATCTGGGAGATGGAGAGATTCGTTTCGGTCAGCATCCAGGCAATCTGTTCCATGCGGACCCGCATGATTTCCTCGTGAATGGTGCGTCCCAGCACTTTGCGAAACTTCATTTCCAGGGTGCGGCGCGACAAAGTGACGGTTTTCATCAGATCGTTGACATGAATCTGGCTTTTGGCGTGATTGCGGATAAAGCGGACCGCTTCGGCCACCTCCGCATCTTCGATGGCGATGACATCGGTAGATTGCCGGGCCACAATATGGGTGGGTTTCATCAGGATTTGACGCCGGGCAGGCTGGCCGGACATCATTTCGTCCAGAAGGCGGGCGATTTCATAACCGGCTTTCTCGAAATCCATCGCGACACTCGATAAGGGGATATCGGCCAGATCGCAGATGAGTTCGTCGTTGTCCACACCGATGACCGCAACCTGTTCCGGCACCAGCAGACCGGCCTGGGTGCAGGCTTCGATGACCAGTTGGCCGCGGTCGTCATTGCAGACCATCAAACCGACGGGGGTCGGCAGCGCCCGGAGCCAAGCGGCGAGATAAAGGCTTTCTTTTTCCCAGGAGAAGTTTGCCGGCACTTTCGGTTCCTGATAGACATGGACCGTAAAGCCCCCCTTTTTGATGGCCCGGCAGAAACCTTCGCAGCGGGACTGAGACCAGCAGAGATTTTCGAAACCGCAAAAGGCGAAATGGCGGAAGCCCAGGTTCAGCAGATATTCGGCGGCCATTTTTCCCACCGCCTCCTTTTCTTCAAAAACATTGGGAACGCCGGCGATATTTCGGCGGGTGGGAATGACAATCACCGGCAGCCGGGCCGCACGGACCTGCTGAATCAGATTTTCATTCAACTCGTGCATGACGGCGATGATGCCATGGATTCCTTTGACATCCATGCGGCTAAGTGGTTTTTTATGGGTGGGGAGGCTGCGGTATTGGGGGTAATTGCGAAAATACTTCCAGGGGCCGTGAATCTGGGAATACTGGGAGATGCCCCGTAAAATATCGCGGTCGCTGGCCCGCGATTTGTCCATCAATAATAAAACTTTTCGCACTTCGGCCATACGGCTGCGGACTGACGCTCATAACTACTTATATAGCAACAAATACGGTTTCATTTACCGGTTTAAAACCGGAACACTAGTATAGAGTTATTTCTGGCGGAAGCAAAGTAAAATTGCGCAAAATGTAATAATTTATGCGCAATAATATATAGCCACACCGAAGGATAATCCTGATAATCATTTCAAAACTAAATATTCTTTTGTTAACTCCCGGACAATCAAGATTTCGAGGTTGGTATGAACATGGTAGCGGCGAATTTATCCATCGGCGGTCTGGATCTGGCGATTATCATTTTTTATCTGGTGGGGATAGTGGCGCTGGGCTGTTTTGCGGGTTTCCGCCAGCGGAAAGGGGCACAGGGGAAAGACTATTTTCTGGCTGGGGGCAATTTGAAATGGCCGATGATCGGGCTGGCGCTGTTCTCCACGAATATTTCCACCATTCACC
>JAKQBU010000554.1 GCA_029573975.1 Planctomycetota bacterium | reverse complement strand
GAATACGCATCCGGGGATGTGGGCGAACCGGCCGGCGGAGCCGCTGGATGAGACGGTGTATAAGACGGACCGGCTGGCGGGTGAAGTTTTGGGGCAGTCGCTGGAGGTGGAGCTGGTGAGTCCGCGCGGGTGCACGGTGGGCGGCGGGGAGGTGCTGGCGAAAACCGATGCGGGTCAGCCGGGGGTGGTGAGGCGTAAGGTGGGTGGCGGGCAGGCGTTTCTGCTGGGATTCTGTTTGCAGGATACGTATTTCAAGACGTGGCAGGATCCGAATCCGGCGGCGCGGGAGCAGTTGCGGGGGCTGCTGCGGGCGATGACGGAAGCGGCGGGGGTTCGCAGCCATGTGTATTCGAGCAATCCGGATATTGAGGCGTCGCTGCGGGCGAATGAGCGAGAAGGGTTTTTATTTGTGATTAATCATGAGGCAGCCTCGGATGCCACGACGGTCCGGGTGGGAGATTTGCCTTTCGAGGTTGGGCAGATTGTTGATTTGGGGACGGGGAATGTGGTTTTGGTTCGCAATGTAGATGGGCAAGCGGAAATCGAAGTGACTGCTGGAATGGGGGAGACGCGGCTGTTTCATGTGCAGGCGAAGGAGAAGCCGCTGGCGAACCTGCCGGAGAATCTGCGGTTGACGCTGGAGAACACCCGGCCGCTGCGGTTTGGGCGGGGGGAGCGGCTGGGGCTGTATTTATGGCCGATTATGGGTAGTTTGGCCGGGCTGACCGATGGGGATGCCGAAGAGGTACTGCGGCAACTGGATAACCGGGGGATCGCGATGTGCGTGAACTGGGACTACGGGGCGAAGGAAGGGACGCTGGCGGAGGGGCTGCGGATCGGGGCGCTGCAGAAGAAGCTGGGGCTGCGGGTGAATGTAAATGCTAACGCCTGTTTGTACAGTTTTTTCAACGGGGATGAGAAGACGTTTCATGTGGATCCGGACGGCCAGCCGTTTTATGACGATTCATTTGGGGGGCAGAAGATGGGTTGCCCCTTTGCGCTGGAGTTCCGCTATCCGGCGATGAAGGAGCAGGTGGAGTATTTTTTGCGGGGGTATAAGGCGGCGGGGATCGGGGTGGATTTTATTTTCGCGGACTGGGAGATCGACGGGCCGATCGAGTGGAACGATGCCTGGGCCCACAGCAAAAAATGCCGGCGGTGCCGGGAGCATATTGCGAACATCGAGGATTTCCGGGAATTTCAAAAGGAACTGCGGACTATTCGCAGCCGGATGCAGAAGGCGGTGTTTGCCGATCCGGTGAAGGCGTATTTTCCAGCATCGCTGGTGGGCAATTATGCGGTATATCCGCATAACGGGTACCGGTACTGGTACGATTATTTTGAGAAGCCGGCGGCGGAAGGGATTCCGGTACTGGAGGATCAGCGGGCCAGGTACCGGGAGTGGTTTCCGGAATTTGGGCCGACCGGATATACGTTTGCCATGCCGCCTGTCTATCCGTGGTCGCCGATTTATACCTGGTATGATTATGTAAACGGTGATTACCGCTGGTTTTATAACATGCTGCTGGTGGCCAGCAATGCGGGGGAGCATACGCCGGGGCGGATCCCATTGATTTCGTTTGTGCATGGCACGGTCATCGAAATTCGCGAAAAACCGGAACCACCGGTGAGTCCCTTCAGCCGGGAAAAGTATCAGGAGCTGTTATGGCATATGCTGCTGCGGGGGCATGATACGTTTTTTCTGTGGTGCACGAATCCGGAATTTGCGCAGGAGCTGACGCCTTTGCATGAGGTGTATGCGGCGGCACTGGAATATAAGGATTTTCTGGATTATGGTCAGCCGGTATCCTTTGATGTTCCCAAAACCATGGGGCCGGTGGTTTCGGGATTGAAGCTGGGGAATAAAGTTTTGGTACGGAGGACGGATTTCGACGAAAAAACTGATCCGGTTCAGATTCAGTTGAACAACCAGATGCTGGAGATTCCATCAGAGCCGGGCAAATGCCAGATATTGACAATCCCAGGCAAGTGACATGCGAGCATCGCTTACCGGAGGGCCGATAAGCGCCTGTCTTTGCATCGAAAATTATAAATATTTATAATTAAAAGGGATAAACGTCAGGATTTTACCTTTTCCCGCAGTTCTTTGGTGATGCGAACCGCGCACCAGTCTTTGCCGCACATAGTGCAGTAATTGGTATCCGGCAGTTTCTTTTCGTCGTGCATCTGGCGGGCGGTGTCCGGGTCCATCGCTAACTCCAAATGCTTTTTCCAGTTAAGTTCGGCCCGAGCTTGGCTGAGCTGGTCGTCCCAGTCGCGAGCGCCGGGGATGCCCAGGGCGACATCGGCGGCGTGCGCGGCGATTCGATAGGCTATCACTCCCTGGCGGACGTCGTCGTCGGTTGGTAAACCCAGGTGTTCACGGGGGGTTACGTAACAGAGAAAGGCGGCGCCGTGATAGGCGGCGGCGGTAGCGCCGATGGCGCTGGTGATATGGTCGTAGCCGGGGGCGACATCCGTAACCAGCGGGCCCAGTACATAAAACGGGGCGTTTTTGCATATCTCCTGCTGGAGCTTCATGTTATATTCGATCTGGTTATAGGGTACATGGCCGGGGCCTTCCACCATGACCTGGCAGCCTTTTTCCCAGGCCCGCTGGGTAAGTTCGCCCAGGGTCCGCAGTTCGGCAATCTGGGCTTCATCGGTGGCGTCCGCCAAGCAGCCGGGCCGCAGACCGTCGCCCAGTGAGAAGCAGACGTCGTACTGCCGCATGATATCGCAAATGTCGTTAAATACTTCGTAGAAAGGGTTTTGTTTGTTGTGGTTGAGCATCCAGTGGGCCAGGAGGGAGCCGCCGCGGCTGACGATGCCGGCGAGGCGTTTGCGGGTCAGGGGGATATGTTCTTTAAGGAGGCCGGCGTGGATGGTAAAGAAATCGACGCCCTGCTGGGCCTGTTTTTCGCAGGTTTTGAGGATGTCGTCGTAGCTGAGGTCATCGACGGAACGATGAATAATCATCTCATAAATGGGCACAGTGCCGAGGGGGGCGGGGCTGTGGTGGAGGAGATTGAGACGGCAATGGTCCACGTCACCGCCGGTGGAAAGATCCATAACTGTATGTGCGCCATACTTTAAGGAGATTTCGAGTTTTCGCAACTCGTAGTTTTCGTCGGAGTCGAGGGGGGAGGCGCCGATGTTGGCGTTGATCTTAGTGGTGAGGGCGCGGCCGATGCCGAGGGGTTTGAGATTGCCTTTGAGGTGGATTTTGTTGGCTGGGATGACGAGGCGGCCGTCGGATAAGGTTCATAACCTGTTGCGGGTCAAGATGTTCGGCGCTGGCGACCTGCCGCATTTCCTCGGTGATACTATTATTCCGGGCATTTTCGAGCTGGGTCATGTTCATTTACATCCAATTTATTATAAATATTTATCCAATAGCAATTTGCATCAACATGTACGGCAAACCCCATTACCAACAGGATGCATATAATAGTATATACTTAGAATTTGATTTGTAAATAAAGTCTTACTGCATTTCTCCAAACAGGGTCAAAGCGGACGCCTTGACGATCTTTAACTTCACTATCTGGCCGATCAGGTTGCTGCTGCCGTTAAAGACCGCTATCTGATCGCCCCGTGTGCGGCCGGTCAATTGGATGGTATCAGAATTACTTGCTGCATAATAATTTATAGTACATTCCGCATCAGCCTCCGGTTCATCCTCGCCGCTGTTCAGATGTGGTTTTTTACTGGCACCTTCCACCAGGATTTCTACCGGCTGGCCGACCAGCTTCTGATTATCCGCAAACGCAATTTCATTCTGCAGGGCCAAAAGCTCCGTATTCCTTTGTTTTTTAACGACTTCCGGCACATCATCCGCCATCTTCGCAGCCGCCCGCGTACCCGGCCTCGGCGAATATTTGAAAATAAAACAATTCTTATACCTCACCTTTCGCATAAGTTCTTTGGTAGCAAGGAAATCCGCTTCCGTTTCTCCGCAGTACCCCACGATGAAATCGCCCGCTATGGTAATTCCCGGCACCAGTTCCCGCGCCCTGGAAATCAGCTCTAAATAGGCTTCTACGCTGTAATTACGATTCATCGCCTTCAAAATCCGGTTCGATCCCGACTGCGCTGGTATATGCAGGTACTCGCACACCCTGGGCAAATCCGCCATCGCCCGCAAAATCCCCTCATCAAAATCTCGCGGGTAGCTGGTCACGAAACGGATTCTCTCAAGTCCTTGTATATCATGTATTTGTGCTATCACATCTGCCAGGCCCCAGGTTTTTTCTCCCTCCTTAAACCGGTAGGAATTGACGGTCTGTCCCAGCAGCGTAATCTCCTTCACCCCGTTTTCTGCCAGCCGCCGGGTTTCCGCCACGATATTCCCGATCGGCCGGGATTGTTCCGGCCCGCGTACATAGGGCACCACGCAATAATGGCAGTACTTATTGCACCCGCGCATTACCCGCACAAAGGCAGAAAAAGGACGGTCTAGTTCATCTGTATCCCGTTTGCTGTCAAGTATTTCCAGATTATCCGTTTCCAGCGGGTCATTCAGGGAAAGCACCTGGCGACGGCGGTCCAGCACCTCCGCCAGCATCGAGCTAAAGTGATGTAACTGGCCCGGGCCGCAGACGATATCCACCTGGTGGTAGGTATCCAGCAATTGCTGCCCCAACCGCTGGGCCATGCAGCCGATCACCGCTACCACCAGTTGGGGCCGCTGGTGATGGTCTTTCTTTAGCTGGCCGATCTTGCTGATGACCTTCTCCTCGGCATGCTGGCGGACGGAGCAGGTATTGAAAATCACCACCTCCGCTTCCGGTAAAGCGTCGCAAATCTCGTATCCGCAAGCTTTTAAGTGGCATGCCACCAGCTCGGAGTCCAGCTTGTTCATCTGGCAGCCCATCGTTTCGATATATACCTTTTTTTTCATGCCCTGTATCATACCTGAAAAGGGCGATTTCTGGCTATGGTGATTTTCCCCAGCCGGCTGAAATAGTCAAAAAATCATCCATAAGTGCTTATTTTTGGTTTGGGGAAATTGACGTAAGTCTTTATTGTTCGATTTGAAGAATTGCTATAAGTCGTTATTTTTCATTTTATGGAATTGATATAAGTCTTTATTTTACGTGGAAAGTGATAGTCCGATAATAAAGTAAAGATTATAACGGTTGTAACGGTTGGGTAAGATTTTTGGTAAGTTGGGTAAGAATTTTGGTAATTTGTAACGATTAGGTTGAGTTGATAAATGTTGAATAAAGTATAACAAAACATGAAGAAAGTGATATATAAGCGTGTTAAAGTGATATAAAAGTGGGGCAAAACATAGTAGTTGTACTGTGTAAATTCATTTTCGTTCTTTAACTCTTAATGGAGCCAATAGGTTATGTCGCTCGTAATGATAGAATCGAGCCAGTTCTCTGCGTTTGCTTTTGCGTTCGACCCAACGTGCCGCCCATCCAGGATGCGCTCG
>JAKQBU010000534.1 GCA_029573975.1 Planctomycetota bacterium | reverse complement strand
TCTACACGTATGCACTTGCTGATACGGAAATATCGGAACTGGCTCACGAGGGTGTGAATCTGGTGCCCTATGTCAATGCCGGCCCGGATATCACCTTCCCGCTTCAGAATCGTGAGCTTGTTCTTGATGCCGCACTGATTGATGATGGAAAACCCGAAGCGGCCCAGGTGAGCTGGTCGGTCATTCAGGCCATTCCCGCCGAAGCCCAGGTGACCTTCGTTACGGAATCCACCCGGCTGGATCCCACGGTTTCCTTCACGATGGCAGGGACCTATACCCTGCAGATCACGGCTGACGACGGCATGGCGGAGGACTCGGATATAATCACGATTACCGTGACCAGTCCGACGTGCGAAGATGTGATTGCCGATGGTCTGACCATGCCGGTTGATATCAGCGGACCGGAAGGGGGACCGGACTGCAAAGTGGATCTGTACGACCTGGCTGAATTCGCCCGCTATTGGACCAAATGCAATGACCCGTCCATTCCGGGTTGTGATTTCCCGTATTAATTTAGTAACCTGGTAACACATATACGTCCGGACGCAACAGCCTTTTAGTTGCGTCCGGACTTTCTGTCTTGAGTGACTCAAACTGCAGATTTTTGGGGTGACAAGTGAAAAAAACGGCTTATAAACGACACCTTGTAACTACGTTCCTGCCTATTTTCATTGCAGGATTTGCTGCGATACTAAGTCCTCACCCCCTTTTTGCCCAGGATACCATATTCAGCCTGGACATCAATTCTCGTCAGGAGAATTCGGCCGCCCAGACGGAGCAGGATTTTACTGCGTTTAGTCTGGCCGGCAATCCCGCGACGATCAATGGAGTGACCGTCCTGTTTGAAGGGACGCTCGATGACCGGCGCCGAACCGATCCAACCGGTATGGCGTATGAACAAGTTTTACGTGACTTTATTTTCGGCAGCAGTTCCGATGTTCAAATTCATATTTCCGGCCTTCAGGCAAACACGACATATACAGTCATTTTCTATTCCTACGATACAGACAGTAATACACCCCGTCATGCCGTATGGACTGCCAATGGGCAGCCGTTGTTTGAAACCCTGTTTGATGGAGCCGTCGCACCCGCTTCGGCACAGGACTGCAGATATTCGGGCCTGGCCGTTAGCGATGCTCAGGGTCGGATACAACTTCAAGGCGTCAAAGGGGCCGGCCAGGCACCTGGTCAGACGCATTATTGCTTCATTAACGCACTGATTCTTGAAATTCAAAATTCCTGCTATAATGCGGCTCCCCAGATTCAGGCCCCGGATACCATGGTGGCCCGGGTCAATACGTCGGTGCTCATGGATATCACCGTCACCGATGACGGCAAGCCCTATGAGGAAGGATGTGATCCGGCAAATCCATCCATTGGCGATTCATACGGACTGGTCTATCAAGGGGTTCAGACCAGCGGCCCGGCACCCATTACTTTTTCCCCGACTGCGGCAGATATTGAAGACATCACCGCGGTATTTACGTTGCCGGGAACGTATGAATTGAAAGTGCAGGTTTCAGACGGCCCCTGGGTCGGCGGCCCGGAGGATGCAAAGATTTCCGAACATACCATAACCATTCATGTCCCCGAGCCGCTGTACGGTGATATCAACGGCGATGGATGGGTGGGTCTTGAAGACCTGCAGATATTTGCAGACCAATGGCTCAGCACCCCTGATTGTCTCCAGCAGGAATTCTGTGCGGACCTGGATGTCAGCGGTCATGTGGGAGAAAAGGATTTCGCAATGCTGTCGGGAAACTGGCTGATTGACCATGTCCGGGTTGTAATCAATGAATTCGCTGCCTCCAGCCGCCTGTCATTTCCGGACGGAGACGGCAACAGCTCCGACTGGATTGAATTATTCAACCCCGATACAGAACCGGCCTCGCTGGCCGGATGGTATCTGACCGATGACCCGGATAACCTCAGGATGTGGCCTTTCCCGCCGCAAACGGTGCTCAACGGCGAGCAGTATATGGTGGTTTTTGCTTCCGACCAGCCTACCGA
>JAKQBU010000524.1 GCA_029573975.1 Planctomycetota bacterium | reverse complement strand
GTCTTATTCTGTTTCTGGTGGTTCCACCTGGTTTCGTTATAGAAATCCTCCACGGCGTTATCCAGGTCGTTCCGGATCAGGCCCACTTCATACCTGTGCGCCCGCCGCATCCGCCAGTAGGCCACCGCTACCTTCTCGACCAGCATTTCCTCCAATGCCCCCTCCGGGGCGAGCTGGGCCTTTAAGCTGCTCCATAGGCCCTCAAATTCCTGGGGATTCTCCGCTCCATCCCCCACGGTAATCACCGCTTCCTGGGCCAGCAGGCCATGGTTGAGGGCGTTGTATTTGACGATGGCCTTGCCTTCCGGGGTTTTCACTCCGCCTTTCTTGGCGTTTTTCCTGTTTGCTTCCAATTGTTTTTCCGATATAGTCATTTTAATCCTCCGTGATTATGAAGAGTTTGGACTAAGGCTTTGATTGCTTCCTTGATATGGTCCGGCAGTTCCGGCCAAACATTGATTACATTCTCAAGGACCGAGTCAATTTTCGATGGTTTTGCATAAAATGCACCGGATTCTGCACCGCCTGAATTGGAACAGTTTTGTAAATCCTTGTTATTTAAGATGGTTACGTTATCTTGTTCGGCCCCCCGTCGGGGTCATTCATAACTTATTGTTTGGAAAGGTTTTGCATTTCACACAATAAGTTTTTGTTTTTTGGGGGGTGTTTAACAAAGTATGGTGGAACGGACAGGACCGTGAAATGAGCCTGATTACGATATTCGCGATAGCCCTGGGATTGGCGATGGATGCCTTTGCTGTGGCCATCTCCGCGGGCGGGGTATTGCCCCGGCTATCCTTTCGCCCGGTTTTCCGGCTCTCATTCCATTTTGGCCTTTTCCAGTTTTTCATGCCGCTACTCGGCTGGCTGGCGGGAATGACTGTCCAGAAATGGATTGCTGCCTATGATCACTGGATTGCCTTTGCTCTGCTGGCCTTCATCGGCGGCAAAATGATGTACGAATCTTTTCAACATAAGGCCCTGGCGGAGAAAACCGATCCTTCCCGCGGCTGGAGCCTGGTGATTCTCTCCGTTGCCACCAGCATCGATGCCCTGGCGGTCGGCCTGAGTATGGCGATGCTCGGCGTTACCATCTGGCTGCCGAGCGTAATCATCGGCCTGGTTGCGGCCGCCATGACCTGCCTGGGTATGCACCTGGGCCGCCAGCTCGGCAAATGGCTGGGACGAAAAATGGAATTTACCGGCGGTTTCATCCTCCTGGCAATTGGCTTGAAAATTCTGCTGGAGCATCTGCTGGGCTGATGGTTTTCATCTGCCGCAGGATAGCTCCCGCGCAGCTTCGGTTTTGCCCGGTCTGGAGGAATCGAGATATTTCTGGATACTGTCGGTGATGGTCTTCCAGGTCCAGCGGCGTTTTTCATCGTCGGATTCGAGCAGGGTGATGCGGAACCCCTTCCGCTGGCAGCAGAAGCTGGTCAACGGCACGACACAAATGCCCGTCGAGCCGAGCAGATAATAAACAAAACGCTTATCCACCTCGACATTATGTACTTTTTTGACGATGTATTCTTCCACTTCCGGGCTGGGCAGCGGCAGCTTCTGGTTGGCATTCAGCAGCTCTTCGTTGAAAAGAATCGACATGTAAAACGCACCCTGCGGGCGCACCACCGTAATGCCGTCCACCTGGGAAAAGATGTCATAGGCCTCGTTGGCCCGGCCCTCGAAGAGTTTTTTGCGATGTTCCAGATGCGGAATATAGCGGGGATCGCCGATGACCCGGGGGATCGAATACTGCGGCAGGGCGGTGGAGCAAACCTCCAGCATCTTGGCGTTCAGAAGCGACTTGATATAGGTTTTAAAAACGGGGAATTTGTCCTGATTGAAAATCTCGATCCACCCGCAGCGGGCGCCGGGCCAGGGATATTCCTTGGAGATGCCGCGTAAGGCAATCCCCGGAACGTTATCTATAACCTCGCTCAAATGCACGGTTTTCGCCCCGTTATAGACAATATGGGCATAAATCTCATCGCAGACGACGAACAGCCGGTATTTTTTGGCGATGGCGATCATCTTTTCCAGAAATTCCCTGGGATAGACCACCCCCGTAGGATTATCCGGATTGATCAGCAGCATCCCGGCGATGGAATCGTTGTATTTGACCTTGTTTTCCAGGTCTTCCAGGTCGGGCATCCAGCCGCGGGAGGCGTCCAGCTCATAGGTCAGATGCTCGTAGCCGGAATGAGCCGCTTCCGCCGAAGAGTGGGTGGAATAGGCCGGCGAAGGGCCGATGACCCGGGCTTCGCGCTTCAGGAAGCCGAAAATTTTGGCCACCGCATCGCCCAGCCCGTTGAAAAAAATGATATCATCCATGGTAATACGGCAGCCGCCGCGCCGGTTCACCAGTTCGGCCAGGAACGCCCGGGTTTCCGGCACTCCCTGGGTAGCCACATACCCGTAGGTCTTATCTTCCGAGACCAGATCGATGATGATATCCTTGATCCATTGGGGCAACTGCTCCCCCTTTTGGATGGGATCGCCGATGTTTTCCCAGGTGATCTCGACACCAAATTTTTCCAAATCGTGGGCAACCGATACGATCCCCCGGATCTCATACGTTAGCTGCCCCGCGCCTTCATGTACAATCACTCTTCGCATATTTAAACCTTACTATTCAAACGGTTATACAACCGGATTGTTATTTTTTTATTTTATCTAACGCCGATTGCAGCGTTTTACAAACCAATTCTGCCTGCTCCCTGGTTAAATTATTGCAGAAGGGCAGGGCAATGGTCCGCTGGGAAACCTGTTCGGTAACGGGGAAATCGCCGGGTTTATAGCCGAACTGTTCAACCATAAACGGCTGTAAGTGAATGGGTGAAAAATAGTTATTGCAGCCGATACTTTGCCGGCGCAGCTCCTCCATGATTTGATCCCGGTCCCGCTGGGTAAAATCATCCCGCAGCCGGATCACATAGACAAACCAGCTTATATCGCAACCGTCCGGTTCCCGAGGCGTTATCAAACGCCGGTCCCCGCCCAGCAGCCGCTCATAATAGCCCGCCGCCTGTTTGCGTTTGGCCTTAAATTCTTCTATCCGCCGGAGTTGCGTGATTCCCAGGGCACAGTTGATATCCGACAGGCGATAATTATACCCCATGCGGGCGTGCGCCAGCCATCCAGCCCCGGCGTCCCGGCCCTGATTCCGCAGCGAGGCACACAAGGCCGCTGCCTGGTCTTCATCCGTCACGATAATCCCGCCTTCCCCTGTGGTCATCTGCTTATTGGGGTAAAAAGCAAAGGCACTGATATCGCCTAAGGTGCCTGCTTTCCTGCCATTTACGACCGAACCCAGGGCTTCGCAGGAGTCCTCGATGCATCGGAGTCCGTGCCGCCGGGCCAGCTCATACACCTGATCCAGCCCGGCCGGATTGCCGAAGACCTCCACCGGCATAATCGCCCTGGTTTTGGCCGAAATTTTTCCCTCGATCTGGCGGATGTCTATATTGTAGGTTTTTGGGTCAATATCCACAAAAACCGGCCTGGCTCCCGCCATCAGAATGGTGTTGGAGGTGGCGATGAAGCTGAAGGGGGTGGTGATCACCTCATCGCCGGGGCCGATACCCAGGGCCAGCAGGCACAGGTGCAGTGCGCTAGTCCCGCTGTTGCAGGCAATTGCGTGTTTTCTGCCGACGTACCGGGCAAAAAGGGATTCAAACTCCGTCAATTTAGGCCCCAGGCTCAGCGTCGGGGTCTTCAGGACGGCTACTACTGCGTCAATATCGGCCTGGGCAATGTCCGGGCCGGACAGATTGATTTTCATTACCATGTTTCTCCTCTGGATGCCTTTCAACATAGTCAATTTACCTTACTTATATCGTTCCGGATGCCGCTTGACCAATAAAAATTGCCCATGTCATTTTTTCCGGAGAACTTTCCGGCGGATTCAGATGCCCCGGCTGCCGGCAGGAATTACCGGAGGGGCAGGATCCAGAGAGCAATAAAATCGCCTGAATTAAACATTGGAATAGGCTGGGAGCCTGGATCAAAGTGAAGGCCCATACCCGTGAGTGGGCTCGAAGGATTTGTCTGGGAAAGAGCATACCATTCACTTTTAAAAAGTTGAATGTTCCCTTATCTTATCTATCTTTATCCTTTATACCACTGCGTCAAAAATTGACGGAACCGTCAAAATTCGATATTGCGATCCAAAAGCGGCTCTGGCACTACAATAACAAGGGGTCCAAGAGCTTTTGACGCTGGCGTCAAATTATTCCTGTGCATGGATTTATCCCGGCAATCTGGATTGATGCAGTAGGCCTGGCTCCCGTTCGCTCCGAATGTGTCTATTGGTGTGGGCATATAGATACCTCATCCAGGATTTGCCGCTATCATTACCCACATGGGCAGGGGAAAAGGCCTTTTCCTATTCCACCTTCTTTGCACGCATGCGGGCGAATCAACACCCAGAATAGAATACTTTTCGAAAACTGCGATTGTCGCCAAAGATGATCCGAAAATGCACATCGATAATAGCTCATTTCTGCGGCCTTGTCAATAGGCAAACCACCAGCCCATCCGGGAAGTAAAGGGGACATTCTTCTTTTTCGGGGAAGTAAAGGGGACATTCTTCTTTTTCGCCCTTTTTCGTGGTTGGCCTCTGGATTTTATCGGGTATTCCGGCCCCATCTTCCTGGCGATATCCTTTACCCGGTTCCCATCGCCGAACGGGCGTTTCCGTTTTGTCTTTGCCAATCCCATACTTTCATGATATGCAACATGTTATAAATCCAGTCATGGAAGTTATTTAGGTTATTTTGGGATTTTACCGATATTGGATAATATTGGCAAAGAAAATTGAAGTGGAGCCGAAGGAGAAAAACGTGGAAATTTGATGGAACCGCCAAAAACGGCTCTGGTTCCCCCATAACAAGGGGATCGAAGAGCTTTTGACGTTGGCGTCAAACTATGTCAATATTTATCGGCAAAAATTTTCTTGCAAAGGAATAAACAGGTAGTTAAATAGGCTTGGTGTCAAGAGTTAAAGAACCTTAGGCCAGGTTCTGGAAGATAAAGAGCATATCAGGTAAAGTAGCACCGGTAAAGGAATTAGGCTATGGCAGAGGTACCAGAAAACCGTTTCCGGGAACGTTTTCCCGCAAGTTTTTAT
>JAKQBU010000482.1 GCA_029573975.1 Planctomycetota bacterium | reverse complement strand
TCGGTATTCTTGGTTTAAAGTTTTACAGAACAAACCTTTTGATTCCGTCTCTAATTACACAACCAATTCCTTTGCTTGATAATTCATCAAATTCCATAAAAAACCTATATTGGTTATTGAAAAACCCATTTTTTACTTTTTCCACTAGTCCAGTTACGAAACCCGGAGAAACTGGGGATATTGTATGAGGGCGGAAGGCTGTTTGCAAAGGAAATTTTCGGATTATTTTAGGTATCAGAAAGAGAGGGGAATTCCGTTTTTATGTAAATAATGGCGGTATCGGCGGCAGAGGGGACCAAAACCAGCAACACCCTGAAACCATTTGCTGTTTTCACATCCGACCCTCCTATAAAAAAGTTAAAGATATTGACAAACAGCCGGGACAGTTTATAGAATTCTCAGGCTGGAGTCAAACCCTAATTCTACTGATGCGGTTCTCCCAGGCGTTTGTCGATAACCCGTCCGGCTCCCTCCATAACATTTGCTAAAGATCTCGGTTCGACAAAGGTTATTTTGGTCTCCGCCTCCAGGGCCACTTTCAAATTTTGCGAAAGCTGCATTTGCAGGTTTTCCAGGGTCTTGATTTCATCCAGAAAAGGCAGGTTTTTCGGCACTTCCAGCCGGATCTCCAGGGTATCCGCACCATCCTGCCGGTCGAGAATAATCTGATAACGGGGGCTGGGGCCCACCTGCTGGGCCAGAATTGCCTCGATCTGGGCCGGAAAGAAGCTCAAACCCCGAAACAGAATCAGATCGTCCGTTCGCCCCTTGACTCCGGCCATCCGGAGGAAGGTTCGGCCGCAGGGACACGGCTGCCGGTCCAGGGAGGTAATATCTCCCGTTCGGTACCGGATCAGCGGGATCCCCTCTCTGGTGATGGTGGTAATAACCAGTTCTCCCTCTTCGCCCGGCTCCACCGGTTCCAGACGCCGCGGATCGATCACTTCCACGATAAAATGATCTTCATTCACGTGCAGGCCCTGCCGCACATAACACTCCCCGGCCACCCCCGGCCCCATCACTTCGGTCAGGCCATAGGTATCGGTGGTGTCGATTTGCAGTTGCTGCTCCAGCCGGCGGCGGAAGGCGCCGCTCCATCGTTCGCCCCCGAAAATCCCCAGCCGCCATTGCAGCCGTTCCGGGTGGATTTGCAGCTTTTCCAAAGCGGCGGCCAGATTGGCGGCGTGGCTGGGCGTGGAGATCAGGACTGTGGTCTTATAGTCTTTCATAATCAGGATTTGCTTTTCCAGATTGGCCGTCAACGATGCCGGGATAACTGAGGCCCCGATCTGCTCGGCACCCTGATGGAAACCAAAGGCCCCGGCAAACAGATGGTAATCCAGGGCAATCTGCACCACATCATGTTCCGTAACGCCGACCGCCGCCAACTGGCGGGCCACACACTCGGTCCAGTTTTTGAGGTCGTTGCGGGTATAACCGGCTACCACCGGTTTATCCGCGGCCGACGGCGCGGAATGGATACGGACGATATCCCGCAGCGGCACGGCAAACATATCATACGGATAACTGTTTTGCAGGTCTTTCCGGGTGGTAAAGGGCAGGGCACGCAGATCCCGGATCTGTTTGATCTTTTCGAGATTGACTTTATTCCGGTCAAACGCGGTACGGTAAAAGGCCACGTTGCGATACGCCCGATTCAGCGCGGACTGCAGCCGCTCGATCTGCAACTGCTCCAGCTCGTCGCGGGAAAGGGTTTCACACCGGGGATTGTAAATAATCGTCTGATTCATAGGATTGCCTCATTCGTCAATGGTTTTGTATTCCTTGCCCAGATAGGCCCGCTGCACCTCCCGATTGTCGCACAATTCCCGGCTGGTCCCTTCCAGAACGATTTGCCCGGTTTCCAAAACATAGCCCCGATCCGCCACGTCCAGGGCCGCCCGGGCATTTTGCTCAATCAGAAGAATCGTCAGGCCTTGCTGCTTCAATTGGGCAATGGTTTTGTAAATGTCCTTCATAACCAGCGGCGCCACCCCCAGCGACGGTTCGTCCAGCATCAGTAACCGGGGCCGCGCCATCAGCGCCCGGCCGATGGCCAGCATCTGCTGCTGGCCGCCGGACAGAGTGCCCGCCAGTTGCGAATGCCGCTCCTGGAGAATGCCGAAGAGCCGGTACACCTCCGCGAAACGATCGTCCGGACCGGCCGGCGACCGGTTTTTCCGCCGCTGCGAATACGAGCCGAGCAGCAGATTTTCCCGCACCGTCAGCGTAGGAAACACATGGCGGCCTTCGGGAACCAGGCAGCAGCCGAGTTCCACGATTTTTTCCGGCGGGACGCCGTGAATAGCCCGGCTGTCGAACAGAATGCTGCCGCAGCGGCATTTCAGAATGCCGGCAATCGTCTTCAGCAGCGTGGTCTTGCCCGCCCCGTTGGCCCCGATGATCGTCACCACCTCGCCGGCCGAAACATGCAGCGAGATGCCCTTCAGGACCCGCAGCGGCCCGTACCCCCCTTCCAGATTCAGAATCCTAAGCATGGTCCTCTCCCAGATAAACGCGAATCACATCCGGATTTCTCTGCACCTCGTGCGGCGGGCCTTCGGCTATTTTCTGTCCCTGGTCCAGAACCACAATATCGTCCGAAATATTCATTACCAGAGACATATTATGCTCGACAATCAGGCAGGTAACGCCCTGATTGCGGATTTTCACGATAAGCTGGGCCAGCTTCTGGGTCTCGTAAATATTGAGGCCCGCCGCCGGTTCATCCAGCAGCAGCAGGGCCGGTTCGGCCGCCAAAGCCCGCGCCAGCTCCACCAGCCGCTGCTGGCCGAAGGAAAGATTGGCCGCCGTTTCGCAGGCCAGCTTTTGCAGTTCCAGGTCCCGGAGAATCTCCCAGGCCTTGGCTTCGATCTGCCGGGTTTCCCGCCAGGTATGGGGCAGATTCAGCATCCCGGCCAGAAAACCGCAACGGCTCCGCGGATGCCGGCCCACCATGACATTCTCCAGCACCGTCATCTGGGCAAACAGCTTGGTGGTCTGGAAGGTGCGGGAAATCCCCAGGCAGGCAATCGCATGGGGCGGCCGGGCAGTAATTGGCCGGCGGCGGAAGAGAATCTTGCCGCTGTGCGGGGCGATGGTACCGGCAATCAAATTCAATAGCGTACTCTTGCCAGCCCCGTTGGGACCGATCAGGGCTTTAATCATGCCCGGATGCACGGTGAAATTTACGGTTTTCACGGCATGGAGGCCGCCGAAAAACCGGTTCAGATCAATGGTCTCCAGCAGGGCCTCAGGCATGGCTCCTCCGCGAGAAAAAAGACAACATCCTCTGCCGCGACGGCATCCGCAATACCCCCTGCGGGGCAAACAGCATGATGGCAATCAGAATCGCGCCGAAGACGGCATCGTCATACGAACCAAACAGGCCCCGCAGCGACAGAAAATTCAACAGGATCCCCATCAGCAGCGCCCCCCAGAGGTTGGCCATCCCCCCCACGGCCACAATCGCCAGATACCGGACCGACTTCATGACGGTCACCTCCGATGGCCCGATACTGCCGTTGTAGTGCGTAAGAAAAATACCGCCCAGTGCCGCGAACAGAGCGCTCAGGATAAAGGTGGAAAGTTTATAGCGAAAGATATTCACGCCCAGAGAATGGGCCGCCTCCTCATTCTGATGAATGGAACGCAAAGCCCGGCCGACCCGGGAGTGGACCAGATTGATGGACAGAATCATGACCAGCACCACAAAAAACCAGGCCAGATAATAGCTTTCGATCCGGAAGGCCGGCCGGCCGTTGATCTCCAGACCCGCCGGAAACCGGAAGGGCGGCACATTGGAAATCCCGTCGGCCTACCCGAAAACCTCGGCCCCCAGCACCACCCGATACACAATCAGGCCGAATCCCAGGGTCGCCATCGCCAGATAGTGTCCCTTGAGCCGCAGGACCGACAGCCCGATCAGCAGCGCAATCAGGGCGGTGATCAGCAGAGCGGCGATCCCGGCCAGCCAGGGGGAAAAAGACAGAACCGGCACGCCGTACAGGTCCTGCCGCTGGCTGACCATCCCGGCCGAACGCAGCCAGCCCATCCAGGCGGAATTTTCGTAAGTTATTAAATTACAGGTAGTAAGAACGGCAGAAGTATAACCCCCGATGGCAAAAAATCCGGCGTGTCCCAGCGATACCTGGCCGGCATAACCCATCAACAGGCATAACCCCACCACCACCAGCGCATAAAAGGCCGACATGGTAATCTGGGTCATATAGTAGGTTTTGTCGAGGGCCGAGAGCAGCACCTGGAGCAGAATCACCAGCACGATCACCAGGAAAACCGGTATGTGTTTGCCCAAATGCATCCTTATACCCTCAAGGCGATCGTCTCTTTGCGAGTGAACAGCCCACCCGGCCGGAAAACCAGAATCAGCAGCAGAATCACCAGGGAAACCGCTTCCTTATAGGCGGACGGAAACTGGCTGACCATAAACGCTTCCAATATCCCCAGCAGCAAGCCGGCGAGAATGGCAGCCATGCTGTTGCCCAGCCCGCCCAGTATGGCCGCCGTGAATCCCTTGATAGCCAGCGAAGCGCCCATATCATACTGCGTCTGCGATATCGGAGAGACGACACAGCCGGCCAAAGCCCCGATCCCGGCACTGAGGACAAAGGAAAATGTAACCATCCAGCGATCGTTGATGCCGCACAGGCAGGCCGCCATGCGATCATCGGCGCAGGCCCGCATCGCCCGCCCGGTCAGCGTGAAACGAAAAAAGAGGGTCAGGCCCGCGACAATCACGGCACTGATCCCCAGCACCCAGAGGACCTGCGGGGAAATACGAGCGCCCAGCAGCGGAATACTCGTTACCTCCGTACCGGTAAAATACGGCAGAGACCGGACCTTCTCATCCCAGAGCAGAAGCATGGCCTCACGGATCACAATCGACAGGCCGATGGTAATCACGATCAGACGCAAAACCGAAGCGTTGCGAACGCGCCGGATGAATATCAGTTCGATCAGCCCGCCCACGACCGCCGTCAGCAGCACCGCCGCCGCAATCGCCAGCGGCAGCGGCAGCAGCGGCAGCAGGCTGATGGCGATCATGGCGCCCAGGATCAGAAACTCACCCTGGGCAAAATTGATAACACCAGTGGCATTGTAGATGATATTGAAGCCGATGGCCACGATGGCATAAATACTGCCCACCGTAATTCCGGAGAAGCCATATTGTATAATCTGGGGAAGGCTCATGAAATCTCACTCACGCTGTCAGGTCGGCGGCCGTTACTGGTTGTCATAGATCGCGAATTTTCCCTCTTTCACCGTCAGCATCTCAAAGGCATCCATCCCCAGGCCATTGTGGTCCTGGGCGGAAAGATTGAATATCCCGGCCGTACCCACCAGGCCCTGCAAGTTCTCCAGGGCATCGCGGACCGGTTCCCGATCGGCGGAACCGGCTTTTTTAATGGCTTCCGTTAACATCAGAATCGCGTCGTACGCATGGCCCCCGAAGGTACTGACATTTTCCTGGTACTTCGTTTCATAGTCCTGCTTATAAGCCATCAGGAGGGCTTTCTGAGGATGGCTGTCGGGCAAAACATCAGCTACCAGCAGACGCCCGCAGGGGAACAGGGTGCCGTTGGCCGCCTCGCCGCCCGCCTCCACATATTTGATGTTACCGAACCCGTGGCTCTGGAACAAAGGCACATCCAGGCCGATCTGCTTCATGTTTTTGGCCACCAGGCTCTGGGCCGGCACAATAGACCAGTTGACCACCGCCTGCACCTCCTGTCCCTTCACCTTGGTCAGAATATCCGTCAGGTCGGTAGCCTGCTTGTCATACGCCTCGGCGATGGCAATGGTAATACCGTACTCCCCCGCCAGGTCCGCCAACTGTTTGCCGCCGGCCACCCCAAAACCATCGTTACTGGTAATGACGCCGATTTTGGCAATCCCTTTATCCTTCATGGTCTTATAAATCAGCCGGGCCGCGTCACTGTCTTTCTGGGGGGTTTTGAAGACATAACTGGCGATAGGATTCACGATGGTCTCAGCGGCCGCGCACGAAATCAGAATCATCTTCGCTTCCTGGCAGATATCCTTGATCGCCATACTCTCGCCGCTGGTCGAAGGCCCCAGAATCGCCAGCACCTTTTCCTCGTCGATGAGCTGCTTGGCCAGCGATATCGCATTCTCCGGTTTGCTCCCGGAATCCTTGATAATCATCTGAATCCGCCTGCCGTTGATGCCGCCGGCCTGATTCACCTGGTCCACGAACATCTCCACCGTTTTCGCCTCAGGAGCTCCCAGGAATGAAGCCGGCCCCGTCACCGCAAATATCGCCCCGACCCTTATAGGATCACCTTCGGACACACTCGATACAGTCGGCTGTTCGGGTTTCTGCTCCGATTCAGGCTTCACCGACTTTTTGCACCCCCCTGCCGCCAGAATCAGAACTGTGGAAAGAACCAGTACCAACAACCCTCTGAATACATTTGCTGTTTTCATGCCAGATACTCCTGAAAAAGAAAGTTTTAGATATTTGACAAACAATCTAGTTAATATAGGGAATCACCAGATGATTGTCAAATGTTTATTTTTTCTAAAAACCGCATATATCGGGATTTACCGAGCCGAATCAGAATCACCCTGTTTTCAGCGGAATCCCCCTGGCAAACGCAGGAAAATGGTATGTACCATATAAAACATTCCCCAAAAGGAATACCTAACGCCAGGGATTGGAACTCTCCCCTTGGTATCCGGGATTTCCGCCACGGTGAAAATCATAGATTCTGTTCGTCGTCGGTTTTGCGGGGATTGGATCCGGGGATATGATTGGATGGCGATTTTTTGGGAAAGGTTTTGGCCAGCAGGCGAAAGCCGATCAGGGTAACCAGGGCAAAAAGGGTGGTCAGCGCCGCCAGCAGGTAGAAACCGGCCCCGCAGCACACCCCGACAGCCGCCATCAGCCAGATGGTGGCGGCGGTGGTGATGCCTTGCACGCCGCCGCGGTCCTGGATCACCGCCCCGGCCCCAAGGAATCCTACCCCGCCGACAATTTGCGCGGCTATACGGGTGGTGCTATCCCCGTACTGCTGGCCCATGAGTTTGGAAACAATGGTAAAGACACAGGCCCCCAGACAAATCAGAACATTGGTGCGCAGGCCCGCCGCCTTGTGAAAATATTCCCGTTCCAGACCGACCGCGGCCCCCAGCAGGATCGCCAGCAAAAGCGAAACAATTTGCGAAGCGTCAATCTGCATATCCAGGCCTCCGCCGATCCATTGGATCAGCCCAAAGTTACCAGCCGGGTCATCCGCTGGGCCAGGTCCGTCAGGTAGGCCTCGTCGCCGCCGGCCACTTCCGCGGTCATATAGCCGGAAAAATTAATTTCGGCCAGCGCCTTGCTGACCTGGGGCCAGTTGACATCGCCGTCCCCAACGTTGGTCCACTGGTAGCCATCCCGTTTGAAGTCTTTAATGTCGAGTTTGACGATTCGCTTGCCGAGGGTGCGAATCCAGTGCTGGGAAAAACCGTACAGAATGACATTGCCGACATCGAAGTAGGCGCGAACCCAGGGGGAATCCAGCTCATCGAGATACCGGGCGAATTCCAGCGGGCTGAGGAGGAATTTGTTCCAGACGTTTTCCAGGGCAATGGTAACTTGCAGCTCTTCCGCCAGCGGGATCAGCCGGCGGATAAGCTTCTGCGAATCTTTATAGGCATCCGCATAGGCGTACTCGTCGTTGAGGCTGGTGGGCACCAGCAGAACGGTAGTCGCCTGCATCGCATGGGCGCAGCGCAGGGCGTTCTCCATCCCCGCGATGGCTTTCTGGGCAGTCTGCGGTTCGGCCAGAAACGGCGGCCACCAGCCATAGACCAGCCCGTGGATTTCCACACCCGCCGCCCGGGCCAGGTCCGCCTGGGTGCGGGCGGCATCGATTGAGTCCATAGGGACACCGTCAATTCCGTCAAAACCGCAGCGTTTGGCCAGTTTGAATTTATCGGCATCGGACAAATCCCTGGGCAGCATGTCAATTTTCAGGGCCTTGAGGAGCTTCCGCTCGGCCTTCGATTCACCGGCAGCCGGGGAAGTCCGCAGCACGCCGGCCCCAACCGTCAGGGCAGCGGAATATTTGAGAAAACTGCGTCGGTTGATAACGTTATGGGACATACTAGTATCCTTTCATGAAAAAACCATAATATTTTTATAGTAAGGGAGTAACTCCGGGAACGGGAACCGTCTGTTCAGGCAGCGAGGTAAAGGCGTATTCGGGCGGGGTTAGATCGAGCTTGGAGGCATTCATCACCCAGTCCCATTTGAGGGACTTGCCGGTATAGGCGCTCATGCGGCCCATAATGGCGGTAAGGGTGCTTTCGGCGATGCGGGCGGTTTCATTGAGCGGCTTGCCGTTGCGAATGGCGTTAATCTGCTCGGCGTGCTGCTGAAGACAAGGGTCGGGAATCTCCCCCTTATATTCAAAGGGTTTTTCCCCTTCGATGAGGGCGCGGCTGAAATCGAAAAATGCCGTTCCTTGGGAACCGAAAATCCGCTGGTCACAGCGGTCGGTTATGCGATCCATTTGGGCGCCTTTGTAGTCAATACGGATACCATCGGGATATTCGTATTCGACGGCGAAATGGTCATACACATTGCCATAAACGGGATCGAGACGGGCCTGGCGGCCGCCCACGGCGGTACACTGGACCGGATGGGCATTCAAAGCCCAGTTGATCAGGTCCAGGTTGTGGACATGCTGTTCAACGATGAAGTCGCCGCATAGCCAGGTAAAGAAATACCAGCGGCGAACATGCCACTCCATATCGGACCACTCAACAGCACGAGTCTTAGGCCCCCACCAGCCCATTCCGTCGCCCAGCCGGTAGCACTGGCCGCTGATGAGCCGGCCGAGATCACCATTGTGAATGTGTTTCATAAGTTCGACCAGATGGGCAATCCGGTGCATTTGGGTGCCGGCCAGAACGGTAAGTTTTTTCTGGTCGGCCAGCCGGC
>JAKQBU010000418.1 GCA_029573975.1 Planctomycetota bacterium | reverse complement strand
AGTGGGAGGAAACCTTGCCCGGATTCCAGACGTGATAGGGGGAGCTGACATCCTTGTCGGTCGGATTGTAGGCGACCGACGGTACGTCCGGGCTGCTTTTGGGTTTCCAGGAACACAGGCCGCTGATGCCGCCGCCCAGGTCCTGGCCGTCGAACCGGCCGCTGTTGAGCGTGACGATGCGGGTGTCATCCAGGGAGCGGATGAGCGGGAGCATATTCACGGCGTTTTCAAAAACAATACCAGCGCCGGTTTCGTTGAGGATGCCCCACATGGTGACGCTAGGATGGTTGCGATGGCGGAGAATCAGGCCGGACATGGAGGTTTCCATGAGTTCTTTGGCGCCGGGCCAGTTTTCCATGAACCAGCCGGACTGCGGTTCGGTGTAGATCATCATGCCCAGCTCGTCGCTGAGATCGGCCTGGCGGCGGCGGGGGGCATGGCAGAAATAGCGGATGCTGTTGAATCCCATCTCCTTCATATGCAATATGATCTTGCGATCGATATCCGGATCGTGCGGGATCATGTAGAGGATGGGGGTTTCGCCGCCGGTATGCGAACAGCGGAGGATGACGCGTTTGCCGTTTAATTTGAAGTAGCCGTCCTCGAAGCGGAAATCACGGAAGCCGGTGCGGACGGAAAACTCGTCGAGGGAATCGGGGGTGTCTTTGGCCACCACCTGGGCCGTTACGCGATAGAGGTAGGGTTCATTTAACTCCCACAGTTTCCAGTTGGGGACTTTCAAAGTGAGTTCCACGGTGGATTTGCCGGCTGGGAAGGAGCCGCTCTGGGCGGCCAGGTCCAGGACCCGGCCCTCGGAGGCGCTGCTGACGGTGCATTGCAGGCCGGCGTCGGATTTCTTGCCGGTCATATTATCGACTTCGACCTGGACTTTGAGGATACCCGTTTTATAATCCGGACGGACAAAAACGTCGGAAACGCGGATAGCGGGAGTGACCATCAGTTCCACCGAATCGAGGATACCGCCGAAATTCTGTTCGCCCCAGGCGGGGTGGGGAATGGGGCGGTCGCCCTTGGTCCGTTTGGTGGATTTGCCCAGGGTGATGCCGTCGATCTCGCGGTCCCCTACCGGATTGAGCACGCGCACCGCCAGTCGGTTGGCCGCGCCGGGTTTGATGGCCTTGGTGACGTCGAACTCAAAGGCAGCCTCCTGCACCTTGTGTTCGCCCAAATAGACATCGTTCACCCAGACGTCGGCTTTGTAATCCACGCTCCAGAACTTTAAAATGTAATGGCCCTGCGGATTGGGATTTTTGGGGGCCGTGAAATCTTTCCAGTACCAGGCGACGCCGTGATATTCGGGAAAGGCGTCCTGATCCTGAATGATGCCGGGAACGGGGACCTGTTTGACACCCTCAATGGGTTTCAGCCACCACTTCTGGTCCTTGCCCTGATTTTGGGGATCGGTGCCCAGCAGCCAGTCGGGGCCGTCCAGCGTTACCACCGTGCTGACATTTACGGCCGAATCGGCGGCCAGGGCCGGCTGCGGCAGGAAGGCAATCAGCGAAATAAGTAAGAGATAGATCACTGGAAGAGACTGTTTTTTCATGATATTGACTCCTGAAAAAAAACGGATGTAAAACAACAAGCTGTACTCTGATACTTTGCTCACAACAGAACTCCTGTTTTGTGAAAACAGGGATTATTATCTGCAATCCGGCATAAAATACAAAGGAAAAATTTGACGTCATGTCAATACGTTCGGATGTGGGGGAATATTTTTTACGAAACAGGGCAGGCTTTTACACCTGCCCCATTTCCATATACAAAACGATACCAACCTGCTGCCCGAAATTAACGGCGGCGTCTCAGCAGCGACAGTCCGCCCAGACTCAAAAGACCCACCGTCATAGGTTCCGGTACTGTGAAAGTAGCGCTCACCACGCCCACAATATGCTGGGGATTGCCGTTCTCATTGATATCGACGGAGG